>JBOFQO010000376.1:0-2072 GCA_051660925.1 Silanimonas sp.
ATCGCCGCGGCCGACCTCGCGAAGGCGGCCGTCAGCACCAGCGACGTGCGCGTGTTCGACGGTCGCGTCTACTGGCGCGAAAGCCGTCCCGACGAAGGCGGCCGGCAGGTGCTGCGCACGTTGGGGGCCGACGGCCAGCCGACCACGCTGACGCCGGAAGGCTTCAGCGTGCGCACCCGCGTTCAGGAGTACGGCGGCAGCAGCTACTGGGTCATGGGCGAGCGCATCGTCTTCGCCAACTTCACCGACCAGCGCTTGTACCTGCAGCAGGGCGAGACCGCGCCGGTGGCGATCACGCCGCCGAAGTACCAGTACAGCGACTGCGTCGTCGACGCCGCGCGCGGCGCCCTGGTCTGCGTGCGCGAGGACCACACCGAGGCGACGAAGCAGGCGAACGGCGAGGAGCGCAACGAGATCGTGCGCGTTGCCGTGCCCGCCGCCGAAGCGCTCGCGTCGCACGACGCCGAGGCGACGGCGTCCGCCGGCACCGTGCTGTTCACCGGCACCGATTTCGTCGCCTATCCGCGGCTCTCCGCCGACGGCGCGCGGCTCGCCTTCATCACCTGGAACCACCCAGACATGCCCTGGGACCGCACCACGCTGCACGTGGCCGCGGTGCAGCCCGACGGCACCTTGGCCGAACCGCAGCGCGTCGCCGGCGGCGACACCGCCGTGCTGGAACCGCAGTGGCACAGCGACGGCACGCTGTACTTCATCGACGAGCCGTCCGGCTGGTGGAACCTCTACGCGTGGAACGGTGACGCGCCGCGCGCGGTGGCGACGATGCCGCGCGAGTTCGGCGGGCCGCTGTGGTCGCTGGGCACGCAGACCTACGTGCTCGCTGGCGACGGCAAAGCGGTTGTGCGCACCAGCCATCACGCGGTCGACGAACTCGGGGAACTCGACCTCGCCAGCGGCGCGTATCGCGCCGTCGACCTGCCCTTCGTCGCGTTCGGCGATCTGTCGCTCGACGCGAACGGGCGGATCGTCAGCAGCGCCTCGGCGGCCGCCGATGAGAGCGCGATCATCGCGGTGACGCCGTCCGACGGCGCGGTCGAGCGCCTGCACCAGCCGAACGAACTCGGCCTCCCGCAGGCCCTGGTGTCGGTGGGCGAACGCATCGAATTCCCCACCGCCGCCGGCCCCGACGGCGCGGCGCGCACCGCGCACGCGACCTTCTATCCGCCGACGAACCCGGGCTTCCGCGGCCCCGAGGGCGCGAAGCCGCCGCTGATCGTCACCATCCACGGCGGCCCGACGTCGGTCTCGAAGCCGAGCTTCGCGCTCAGCCGGCAATACTGGACCAGCCGCGGCTTCGCCATCGTCGACGTCAACTACGGCGGCAGCACCAGCTACGGCCGTGAGTACCGCCAGCGCCTCAACGGCCAGTGGGGCGTCGTCGACGTGCAGGACGCCGTCGCTGCAGTGGATTTCCTCGTCACCGCGGGCAAGGTCGATGCCGAGAAGGTCGCGATCCGTGGCGGCAGCGCCGGCGGGTTCACCACGCTGGCGGCGCTGGCCTTCACCGATCGATTCAAAGCGGGCGCGAACTACTTCGGTGTCAGCGACATCGCCGCCCTCGCCGCCACCAGCCACAAGTTCGAGCGGAAGTACGACGTGTCGCTGGTCGGCCCGCCGGACGAGGCGCTGTACCGCGCGCGCTCGCCGATCTTCCACCTCGACGGTTTCAAGGAACCGCTGATCACCTTCCAGGGCAGCGAGGACCGCATCGTCACGCCGGACCAGAGCCGCAAGATCGTCGAGGCGCTCGATGCGAAGGGCGTGATGCACGCCTACTTCGAGTTCGAGGGCGAGCAGCACGGCTTCCGCAAGGCCGAGAACATCATCCGCGCGCAGGAGGCCGAACTCGCCTTCTACGGCGCCGTGTTCGGCTTCACGCCGGACGACGCCATCGCGCCGGTGGACATCAAGCACCCGAGGGCGGCGGCGCCCTGAGCTTCGCCGTACGCGTCGCGGAGCGTTAGCGGTCTGCTGATGGCCCGGGGGGGTTGAAGCCGTCGTAGCGGGTGAGCCGGCGTGCCCGTGTGCACCGCGAGCGTGCCAACTTTCCA
>JBOFQO010000377.1:0-11383 GCA_051660925.1 Silanimonas sp.
AAGGGCTGGCCGACCACGGCAATGGCCCCGCACCACCTCGGCTACACGCTGATCGGCGCCGGCCTGCTGTGGGTGGGCTGGTTCGGTTTCAACGCCGGCAGCGCGGTGGCGGCGAACGGCCTGGCGGGCATGGCCCTGCTGGTCACGCAGATCGCCGCGGCGACCGCGGCCCTCGGCTGGATCGCCGCGGAGTGGATCACCCACGGCAAGCCGTCGGTGCTCGGCATCGCGACCGGCGCGATCGCCGGCCTCGTGGCGATCACGCCGGCCTCCGGCACCGCCGGCCCGCTGGGCGCACTCGCCATCGGCGGTATTGCCGGCGTGGTCTGCTTCTTCGCGGCCACCAAGCTGAAGCGCACTTTCGGCTACGACGACTCGCTCGACGTGTTCGGCGTGCACGGCGTGGGCGGCATCATCGGCGCCCTGCTCACCGGCGTGTTCGCCGCGACGGAGTTCGGCGGCGCCGGGCTTCCGGGCGACCGCGGCATCGGCGAGCAGGTGTTCTGGCAGGCGGCCGCGGTGGGCGTCACCGTCGTGTGGTCGGCCGTCGTCACCGTGATCACGCTGAAGATCGCCGGGCTGTTCGGCGGCCTGCGCGCCACGCCGGACGAAGAGCAGGAAGGCCTCGACCTCGCCCTGCACGGCGAAGCCGGCTACAACCTCTGAAGCAGCCCATGGCGCGGGCACGATCCCGCGCCGTAGGCTTCGCAATGAACTGACGAAAGGACATCCCGATGAAAATGGTCACGGCCATCATCAAGCCCTTCAAGCTCGACGACGTGCGCGAAGCGCTGTCCGAGGTGGGGGTCACCGGCATCACCGCCACCGAGGTCAAGGGCTTCGGCCGGCAGAAGGGCCACACCGAGCTGTACCGCGGCGCCGAATACGTCGTCGACTTCCTGCCGAAGATCAAGCTGGAAGTCGCCGTCACCAACGACCAGGTCGATCGCGTGGTCGAGGCGATCGCGAACGCGGCGAACAGCGGCAAGATCGGCGACGGCAAGATCTTCGTCTACGACCTTGAGCGGGTGATGCGCATCCGCACCGGCGAGCTGGACGGCGACGCGCTGTAAACGGCGCGTTCATCGCGTTGCACGGCGCGAGTCGGATCCTTGGGGTCGACCGCGCCGACAACGATTCCTTTACGCCGATGAAGGACGGGGGGGCTAGGCTCGGGGTGTCCCGATGGCCCGTGGAGGTCCGATATGGCGACACCCCCCAAGAAAGCCGACTTCTCCAATGTGAAGTCGAGCGTCAGCAGCACCGAGACGATCAAGGCCGACTTCAGCAACGTGCAGTCGAAGGTCACCTCGACCGAAACGATTGTCAACGCACCTGCGTCCGAGACACCGGCGCCGCGCACGGTCACCGTCGCGAAAGGCGACACGCTGTCGGCCATCGCCAAGCGTGAGCTCGGCAAAGCCTCGCTGTGGCCGAAGCTCTTCGAAGCCAACCGCGATCAGCTCGACAATCCCGACCGGATCAAGCCCGGCCAGGTTCTGAAGATTCCCGACCTCGGCGGCTGAGCCGCGACCCCCGGAGGAACACCCGATGACATCGACCCCGAACCGCCTGCTCATGGCCAGCGCGCTGCTGGCCGCCGTCACCTTGGCCGGCTGCCAGCGCGAGGACGCTGCGCCCACGCCCACGCCACCACCGGCCGTCGAGCCGGCGCCCGCTCCGCCGCCGCCGCCGGCACCCGTGGCGGCCACCGCCAGCGTCACCGGCCTCACGCTCGGCAATGCCGTCGGCGCCGACATGGCGATCGCCGCGCCGGCGACCACCTTCGCGCCGACCGACACGATCCACGCCGCCGTGGCGACGAGCACCAGCGACCCGATGGCGACAGTGAACGGCACCCTCGCCGCGAAGTGGACCTTCGAGGACGGCCAGACCGTCAACGAGGAGTCGCGCGACGTCGTGCTCACCGGCAACGGCACGACCGTCTTCCAGATCAGCAAGCCCGACGGCTGGCCGGTGGGCAAGTACAAGGTCGAGATCAGCATGGACGGGACGCCGGTGCAGAGCGCGGACTTCGAGGTGAAGTAGCGCGAGCCGTTCGACCCGCGCGCAACGGAGAAGGGCGCCTCGCGGCGCCCTTTCTCTTTCCTCTCTACTCGCTGTTCACTCGTTACTCCGCCAGCGCCTTCTCGACGAAGGGCGGCAGCGCCAGTGCGGCCTGGTGCACGGCGGCGCTGTAGTACTGCGTGGCGAACGGGCGTGCGGCGGCATCGGCGACGCGGAACGTCGTCAGGTCGCGCGATTCCTTCGACGCGATCAGCGCGCTCCAGTAGCCCGTCGGGTAGCAGGGCTGCGGGAAAGGCAGCACGCGGAAATCCTGGAAGCCGGCGTCGCGCATCGCCGCGCGCATGTCGAGGATCAGGTGCATCAGGGCCAGCGGGCTTTCGCTCTGCTGCACGAGCAGGCCGCCGGGCTTCAGTGCGCGCAGGCAGTCGGCGTAGAACGCGCGGTTGAACAGGCCTTCGGCCGGGCCCACCGGGTCGGTCGAGTCGACGATCACCACGTCGATGCTCTCCGGCGCGGCATTCTTCATGTAGGCGATGCCGTCGTCGAACATCACCGTCGCGCGCGGGTCGTCGTTGCTCTCGCACAGCTCGGGGAAGTAGCGGCGGGCCATCACCGTCACCTGCTCGTCGATGTCGCACTGCACGGCCGTGCGCACGCCCGGGTGCTTCAGCACCTCGCGCAGCGTGCCGCAGTCGCCGCCGCCGATGATGACGACGTTCTCCGGATTCGCGTGGGTGAACAGCGGCGCGTGCGCCATCATCTCGTGGTAGAAGAAATTGTCGCGCGTGGTGACCATCATCGCGCCGTCGATGAGCATCACGTTGCCCCAGTCGGTGCTCTCGTAGATCTCGATCTTCTGGAACGGCGACTGCACCTCGTCCAGCTTTGCTGTCACTCGCAGGCCGAAGGCCGAGCCGGTGTGGTCGAAGGTCTCGTGGAGCCAAGTCGGGGAAGAGTTCATCGTCGGTGCTCCTCGAAGGAATGAAGGCGAAGCGTGGTAGGTGGGGCGCGAGCTTCGCTCTGGACGCGCCTGCCGCCCGAAGGCCGCGCAGTCTACCCCCAGTTTGCCGGCATTTCCGACCGCGCCCATCGCGCATTCACCCCCCGGCCGTACACTACGCGCCCCTTGGTTCCACCCGGCCTCGCCCATGACCGCCTGGACGCTCGACCGCGCCCGCCACACCTACTCCGTGCCGTACTGGTCGGACGGCTATTTCGACATCGACGGCCGCGGCCGCCTGGTGGCGCGCCCGCGCGGCGAACAGGGCCCGGCGATCGCGCTGTCCGATGTCGTCGACCGCGCCCGAGGCATGGGCCACAAGCTGCCGCTGCTCGTGCGCTTCTCCGACGTGCTCGGCCACCGCTTGGGCAAGCTGCAGGAGGCCTTCGCGCAAGCCCTGCGTGAGCTCGACTACCGCGGCGGCTACACGGCCGTGTACCCGAGCAAGGTGAACCAGCACGCCGGCGTGGCCGGCGAGCTGGCGCGCGTTGGCGCCCCCGTGGGCGAGGCGCCCTACAGCGCCGATTTCGGCCTCGAAGCCGGCAGCAAGCCGGAGCTGATGGCCGTGCTGGCCTTGGCGCGGCCGGGCAGCATCGTGGTCTGCAACGGCTACAAGGATCGCGAATTCATCCGCTTGGCACTGATGAGCCGCAAGCTCGGCCTCGACACGATCCTCGTGATCGAGAAGCCCTCGGAAGTGGCGCTGATCATCGAGGAGTCGCGCGCGCTCGGCATCACTCCGGTCGTCGGCATCCGCCTGCGCCTGGCTTCGCTGGGTGCCGGCAAGTGGCAGAACAGCGGTGGTGACAAGGCCAAGTTCGGCCTCTCGCCGCGCCAGGTGCTCGATGCGGTCGACAAGCTGCAGGCCGCCGGCTTGGCGGAGTCGGTGGCGATGCTGCATTTCCACATGGGCTCGCAGATCAGCAACGTGCGCGACATCGCCAGCGGCATGCGCGAGGCGGTGAACTACTTCGTCGAGCTGTCGAAGCGCGGCTGCCCGATCCGACTGATGGATTCCGGCGGCGGCCTCGGCGTCGACTACGAAGGCACGCGCTCGCGCAGCTTCTGCTCGATCAACTACGGCCTCGACCAATACGCCTACACCTTGCTCCAGCCGCTGGCCGAGGCCTGCGCCGAGCACGGCCTGCCGCAGCCGCGGTTGATCACCGAGGCCGGCCGCGCGATGACCGCGCACCACGCGGTGATGGTGGTCAACGTCTCGGAAGTCGAGCGCGCGCCGGAAGGCCGCGTGTCGCCGGCCAAGCCCGGGGAGCCGGCGGTGATCCGCCACCTGCGCGAAGTGCAGGCCGAGCTGGACGTGCGTCCGCCGGTCGAACTCTTCCACGAGGCCCAGCATCACCTCGCCGAAGGCCAAACGCTATTCGCGTTGGGCCAGCTCGGTGTCGAGCAGCGCGCCCAGCTCGATGATCTTTTCTACGCCATCGCCCACGCCGTACGGCAACGCCTGTCGGCCGAGGAGAAAAGCCATCGCCCCGTGCTCGACGAACTCAACGAGCGCCTGGTCGACAAGTACTTCGTCAACTTCTCGGTGTTCGAGTCGATCCCCGACGTCTGGGCCATCGAGCAGGTGTTCCCGATCGTGCCGGTCGAGCGTTTGAACGAAGAGCCGACGCGCCGCGGCGTCATTGCTGACTTGACCTGTGACTCGGATGGGCGCATCGACACCTACGTCGAGAGCGAAGCGCTGGACGCGTCGATGCCGCTGCATCCGCTGAAATCCGGCGAGTCCTACCTGCTGGCCATCGCGATGGTCGGCGCCTACCAGGAGACGCTCGGCGACATCCACAACCTGTTCGGCGACACCGACACCGTGGCCGTGCATCTCGATGGCGAAGGTGCGGACGCCGGCTACCGGCTCGACACCCAGCGCCGTGGCGACACCACCGACGTGATGCTCGACTACGTCGGCTATCGCATCGATGCGCTGCGCGCCCGCTACCGCGCCAACATCGAAGCGGCCGGCCTGCCGGACGCGACGGCGGTCGAGTTCCTGACCGCGCTCGAGACCGGCCTCACCGGCTACACCTACCTGTCAGAAGAGCCGCTGGAATGAGCGCGACGACGAGCGGCGTGACGTCGATGCCCGCCCTGCAGGCCGGATTCATCGGCCTGGGCGCGATGGGCCACTCGATGGCCGGTCATCTTGCGGACCGCGGGCTGCTCGGCGTCGTCGGCAATCGCTCGGCGGCAAAGGCCCAGGCCTTCGTGCATGAACGGAAGACGGACGACCCGTCGGATGCCCTGCCGGGTGCGTTGAACCCGCATCGGCTTCTTGCCGCCTCGTCATTCGCCGACTACGCCGGCTGCGACGTGGTCGCGTTGTGTGTTTCTGCCGATCGCGACGTGCTCGAAAACGTCGGCGGGCTCGCCGCCGTGCTGGCGCCCGGTGCGATCGTCATCGACCACAGCACCGTTAGCGTGGAGACGGCTCGCGAGGCGGCGATGCGGCTTGCCGCGCGCGGCATTCGCTTCCTTGACGCGCCGGTGTCGGGCGGCGGTGAAGGCGCGAAGAACGGCAGGCTCTCGATCATGGTCGGTGGCGACGAGGCCACGCTCGAACGCGCCCGCCCCGTGCTTGAGGCCTACGGCGCGCGCATTGCGCTGATGGGGCCGACGGGTGCGGGCCAGGCCACCAAGGCGGTGAACCAGATCCTGGTCGCTGGCATCAATGAAGCGGTCTGCGAAGGCCTCGCCTTCGCCGAGAAGCTGGGCCTCGATCCCGAACGCCTGCTGCCGACCCTGATGGCCGGCGCGGCCAGCAACTGGTTCCTCGACAAGCGCGGCGCGACGATGCTTCGCAGCGAGTTCGCGCCGGGCTTCAAGTGTGCGCACATGGCCAAGGACCTGCGCATCGTGCAGGCCATGGCCGACGCGGCAGGCATCCACCATCCGGTCATCGACCGCGCGCTCGCGGACTACAGCGACCTCGAAGCCCGCGGCGACGGCGAGCTCGACACCTCGGCGTTGATCACGCTGAAGCGCTGAGGGCGGCTCAGAGGCAGCCCAGCTGCCGCAGCCCGCCTTCCATCCCCGCGATGATCGTCGCCATCGTTTCCGGCGGCGCGTCCGGCGGTGGTGACGTGCGCATCCGATGCAGTTCGGCGAGCCCCTCGCGGCACTGCGCCTCGTCGGCCTTCGGCGCCGCCATCTCGGGCGCGGCAGCTCCGCGCTCGGTTGAGGTTTCGGGCGTACACGGTGTGCCTTCGCGGCGGAAGATGCTCACCGTACGGAGGCTGGGGCCACTCCCGATGTTCTCGCTCGTCATCTTTACCGTGGTGGCGTCGAGGCGCTCCAGCGTCAACTTCACGCCCCCGACGCGGCAGCGGGTCTCGGAGACGGCGCGCGTCGCGGTGTCTTCAAGCACAACGGCCTCGCAACTGTTGGCGTCCGCCAAGGCAATGGCGGGCGCCCCGGCGGGCATCGGTGCTCCGCTCATGCACATGCGCTGGTGGAGCGTCTCGGCGAACGGCGACTTCGTCTCGACGGTGTGGATCACGCTTTCCTTCGGAAAGGCGAACTTCGTGAATCGCGAGGCGCTGTCCGCGTGGCCCTGGGGCGCGGCAACGAGTGCAAGGACAAGCAGCAGGAGGCGGGTGGTGCGACGGGGCATGGGGGTGGGAGCTCCGAGCAGTGGGGGGGGCGGAATCAGCGCGCTGGCGTCGCCGTGATGCCGACCTCGGCCAGCGCCTTCTGCGCGGCCTCACGAGTGGCCGCATCGGCATAGGGCCCGAGCCGAACGCGATGCAGGGTGCGTCCGTTGGTCTGCACCGTTTCGATGCGGGCGGTCTGCCCGACGAGGGCGAGTCGCGCACGCAGGGCTTCGGCGTCGCCCGCGTTGCTGAAGGCGCCGGCCTGCAGCTGCAGGCCACCTTGTGCTGCCGGTGCAGCGGTCGTGCCTGGTGCCGGCGGGACCGCCACGGCGGTCGGCCTCGTCGCATTCGCCCCCGGCGTCGTGGCGGCCTGCGCGGAGTCGCCCGGCAGCTCGACTTCCTTCTCGGGCAACACAGTGTAGAAATCGTAGGTCGGCTTCGGTGCCTCGGCCGGTGCGTCGGGCTGGGCTTCGGGCTCTTGCGCCACCGGTTCGCGGTCGCGGCTCGGCGTGGGGGCCTCGGCCTGCGGGTTCGGCTGCGGCAGGATCGCATCGAGCTTCTGACGGTCGCCGAACATCAGGTAGGCCGCAGCCATGGCGAGACCGATCATCAAGCCCACCACCAGCACCAAGCCGGTCTTCATCCCGCTGCCGCGCTTGGCCTGCGTCTTACCGCCGCGTTTCGCCGCCATCACATGCTCTCCGGGGCCGAGACGCCGAGCAGGCCGAGGCCGTTTGCCAGCACCTGTCGGGTCGCCGCGGCCAGGCCGAGGCGCGCGTGGCGCAGCTCTTCTTCTGCCGACAGGATCGGCTGTGCGTTGTAGAAGGCGTGGAAGCTCGCCGCCAGCTCGCGAAGGTAGTTCGCCACGATCTGTGGCCCGCGGTGCGCAGCGGCTGCTTGCACCACTTCGGGGAAGCGCATCAGCTCGGTGATCAGCGCGTTCTCCTGCGGTTCCACCAATCGCGCACGTGCGGCTTCCGCGGCCGTGCGGTTCCAGGAGAGGCCTTTCTCGCCGAGCTGGCGGAAGATTGAGGCGATGCGCGCATGGGCGTACTGGATGTAGTAGACCGGGTTCTCGTTCGACTGGCTCTTGGCGAGGTCGAGGTCGAAGTCGAGGTGCTGGTCGTTGCCGCGCATGACGTAGAAGAAGCGCGCCGCGTCGGCACCCACTTCCTCGCGCAGCTCGCGCAGGGTCACGAAGCTGCCGGCGCGCGTCGACATCTGCACGCGCTCCGCGCCGCGGAACAGGATGGCGAACTGCACCAGCTCGATGTCGATTTGCGCCGGATCGAGGCCAAGGCCCTGCGCCGCGGCTTTCAGGCGCGCGATGTAGCCGTGGTGGTCGGCGCCGAAGATGTAGATGGCGCGCTCGAAGCCGCGCTCGAACTTGCTGAGCAGGTAGCCGAGGTCGGAAGCGAAGTAGGTGGTGACGCCGTTTTCGCGCTTGACCACGCGGTCCTTGTCGTCGCCGAAGCTGGTGGCGCGGAACCACAGCGCGCCCTCCTGCTCGTAGAGGTGCCCGTTGGCCTTCAGCGTGTCGATGGCGCGCTGCACGTAGCCGTCGGTCATCAGCGAGCGCTCGCTGAAGAAGTTGTCATGGACGACCCCGAAGCCCTTCAGATCGTCCTTGATGTCGGCGAGGCACCAGTGCAGGCCGGCATCGAACACCTTGCGGTAGTCGGCTTCGCCAAGCAGCGCCTTGGCGCGCGCCACCAGACCGTCGACGTGGGCTTCCTTGTCGCCGCCCTGCGATTCGTCGGCGGGCAGACCGTCCATCACCTCAGTGGCACCGCGCTTGTAGGCGTCGCCGACCTTACCGCGCAGCTTGCGCGCGATCTCGATGACGTAGTCGCCCTTGTAGCCGTTGTCGGGGAAGCGCAGGGCCACGCCGGCGAGCTCGTGATAGCGCACCCACACCGACACGGCGAGGATGTCCATCTGCCGGCCGGCATCGTTGACGTAGTACTCGCGCTGCACGGTGTGGCCGGCGGCTTCGAGCAGGGTGGCGACGGTGGCGCCGTAGGCCGCGCCGCGGCCGTGGCCGACGTGCAGCGGTCCGTTCGGGTTGGCCGAGACGAACTCAACGGTGACCGATTCCAGGGAGCCCGGCGCGCCGCGGCCGTAGGTGTCGCCCTGCTCGAACACGCGGCGGATCGTCGCCAGCCGGCAGCCCTGGGAAATATGGAAGTTGAGGAAGCCCGGCCCGGCGATGTCGACCTTGGCCACGTGCTGCGACTTCGGCAGCGTGTCGGCCAGCAGCTGCGCGGCGTCGCGCGGCTTCAGACCGGCCGGCTTGGCGAGCATCAGGGCGAGGTTGGTCGCGTAGTCGCCATGCTCGGGCGTCTTGGTGCGGTCGATGACGACCTCGGGGAAGGAGAGGTCGGCCGGCAGGCGGCCGTGGCGGCGCAGGTCGAGCAGGGCCTGGGCAAGCAATTCGCGGAGGTGTTCTTTCACATCGGGTTCCGGGCGTCCGGGGGGCCGGCGCGATGGCGCTCGGCGCCCAGCGGCGCGGTGGTCGGGAGGGGCACGGGCGGGCCCGCGCAGACAGTCGCGCAGTTTACCGGAAGGCTGGCGCCGGGGCCGGGCCGCAACCTGACTGTCAAGAAAGCCTCGCCGAGCTGTCATCCACGGCGCCCAGCATGTCGGGGCTTCGACGGCGCCGGCCGTCGCCGGCACGTTCCCCGCCTCCTGGAGTTTTGTCAGGCCCGCCACGATCCGCCTCACCCGCCTGGCGCTTGCCAGCGCCATCGCTCTCGCGGCCGCCCAGGCCCACGCCTCTGTGCGCCTCTCCGAAGCCTTCGACGGCGGCTGGTTCGACCCGGCGGCCTCGGGCCGCGGCGTGCTGATCGACTTCATCCCGGGTGCCACGCGCGCTGGCGGCACCCTGTTCGCCGCCGACTTCGTCTACGACGCCGCTGGCAACCCGTTCTGGATCACCCTGCAGCAGCCGTGGTCGGAGTTCCAGTACACCTCGACGAACGTGCCGATTCTCCGCACGGCGGCGGGCACGTGGCCGACCCCGGGCGCGGCCACCAACACCCAGATCGGCACGGCGACGTTCACGATCAACAGCTGCAACTCGATCACCGTCACCTACACGATGACCCCGGCCTCCGGCCTGCCGAACCGCACGCAGAACCTGCAACGCCTCGCCGGCGCTGACCCGGCGACCTGCGCCTATCAGCAGGCTTTCACGGCCTGCCCGTCGTTCGCGACCGCCGCCCCGGCCGCCTTCGGACCGCGCGCCTGCCAGCTGCCCGCTACGATCACCGGTGACCAGACGCTCTCCAACGACATCACCTGGGTGATGAGCGGCAAGGTGCAGGTCGGCACGGACGTCGTCACCGGTGGCACCGCGGCCACACTGCGCATCCAGCCGGGCACGTTGCTGGTCTCGACCGGTGCCAGCGCTAACTCGTTCGACCATCTCGCTGTCAACCGCGGCTCGAAGATCTTCGCCGAAGGCACGCGCGCGTTCCCGATCGTCATGACGACCGCGAACGAGCTGCCGGGCGCACCGGCCGCGCCGGCGCCGGGCCAGCTGGGCGGCCTCGTGCTGTCGGGCAGCGCGCCGGCCAACTGCAACCCGAACTGCGTCGCCGAGTGGGACACCACCAACCGGTATGGCGGCACCGACCCGCGCGACAGCAGCGGCGTCGTCCGCTACATGCAGGTCCGCTATGCCGGCTACGTGTTCACGACGAACCGCGAGCTGAACTCGTTCACCTTCAATGGCGTTGGCTCGGGCACCACCCTCGAGTACCTGCAGGCCTTCCGAGGCCAGGACGACGGTTTCGAGTGGTTCGGCGGCACCGCCAACCTGCGCTACGCGATCGCCACGTGCCCCGGTGACGATTCCTTCGACTGGGACGAGGGTTTCACCGGCAAGCTGCAGTTCGGCGTCGTCGACCAGCGCGGCTGCAATGGCGAAGACCATGGCTTCGAGCTGTCGAACAGCCCCACGAATGCCGACGCCAGCCCGCGCGCCCGCGGTACCGTAGCCAACGTGACGCTGCGCGCCGGCACGGGCAACAACCGCGACGCGTTCCAGCTCAACAGCGGCACTGGCGGCAACTTCTACAACGTGCTCGTCGAGGGCTTCAAGCGCTCCTGCGTCGCCATCGAAGGCGCGCCGACCGCGGCGGCCTCGGGCGATCCGGCCGTCGGGCTCACCGGTGTGCTGACCGCCAATAACGTGCGCATCTTCGGCTGCGCGGCGAACTTCCGCGACGGCACCGGCGTCACCGCCGGCTACACGCAGAACTGGTTCAACGGTCAGGCGGGCAACCAGATCCTCGGCGCCTCGGCGCTCCGCGCCAACAGCGTCCTCCCGAACGGTGCGGCGCCGGCTGGCCGCTTCCCGCCCTCGGGCGGCAGCGTTCCGCCGGGCCTGAACGACGGGTTCGTGGCTACCGACTATGTCGGTGCGTTCGCTTCGGACGCCGACGCGGACAACTGGACGCTGGGCTGGGCCCGTCCCTTCAACCCGTAATCCGTCGATCCTCGCGTCAAGAAGAAGGGCCGGCTCGCGAGAGCCGGCCCTTCCGTTTTGCGTCTCGGGTGCTGCGCCTCAGTGCGCGTGCGCGGCGATCTCGCGGAACGCGGCGATGACGGCATGCCCCGAGGCCGGTGGTGACCCGGGCGGGAAGCGTTCGCGCAGCTGGCGTCCGGTCTCGCGCACGCGGGCCGCGTTGGCATCCCGCTGCGTACCAAAGGCCGCGCGGCCCTCGCGCGAGGCGAAGCG
>JBOFQO010000378.1:0-4391 GCA_051660925.1 Silanimonas sp.
GCATGCTCGGCGCCGTTGGCGCGCAGCGCGAGGTAGGCCGCGATGGCGAGCAGCGGCACCAGAGCCAGCGACCACGGGCGGGAATTCGATGGCGCGTCGTGAGGCAGGTCGGTCATCAGAAGAGCATGGCATCCTCGCCGTCGTTTTCTCGGAACCTCCCGTGCCCCGGCCTCCGCTTCTCGTGTTCGGTCTCAGCGGCCAGCTCGGCGATGCTCTGCGTCGTCGCGGCCTGCCGACGCCGGTGCTCGCGCCGACCCGAAGCCCGCCGCCCGATGGGCACTCCGGCGATCCGCGCATCCAATGGCGACACGACAGCCTCGCCACCTTCCGCGATGCGCAGCACTTCGACGCGGTGATCAGCCTCGGCCCGCTCGACGCCTTCGCGCAGGCCGTCGCCGAAGGCCGTGTGCGCGCCGGCCGCATCGTCGCCTTCGGGTCGACCAGCGTGCACGTGAAGTCGCAGTCGCCCGACGCCGCCGAACGCGATGTCGCCGCGCGCCTCGCGGGCGCCGAAGCCGCCCTGTTCGCGGCCTGCCGCGCGACCGGCGCGGTCGCCGTGGTGCTGCGTCCCACCCTGGTCTGGGGCATGGGGCGCGACGCCACGCTGAGCCGCGTCGTCCGATGGGCCCGCCGCTGGCCGCTGCTGCCCTTGCCGATGGGGGCCCCGGGCTTGCGCCAGCCGGTGCACGCGCTCGACCTCGCCGATGCCGCGTTGGCCGCGCTCGCCACCGATCCCGCGTGCGCTGGCGCCTTCGACCTGCCCGGCGGGGAACGACTGGCCTTTGGCGCGATGTTGCATCGCAGCGTGATGGCGGCGGCCCCGGCGTGCCGTGCGGTGCCGGTGCCCTGGCGCCTGCTGGCGACCGCCGGCCGGGCCCACCCGCGGCTGCGCGGGTGGGCTTCGCGCCTGGCCGACGACCTGGTCTTCGACGGCTCACCGGCTCGCGAGACGTTCGGCTGGATGCCCCGCGGCTTCGCGCCGCTGCCCGCTGACTTTCCGCCCTGACGGGGCCCGCGGCCGCCTGTTGCAGCGCAGCGCCGCCGCCATACGCCGGAGCATTGCCTTTTCCTAACGGACTCTTAATATGGGGCCGTCGTCACTTTCGAGCTTTTGATCTAGTGTGCGGTCAGCGCGCCGCGGCCACGCGATCCGAGGTTCGAGCCGTCTCCCCGGGGGCCCCGGGGGTTGTCCTGTCATTGATCCTGTCCCGAGGAAGTCCTGATGAAGTCCAAACCCCACCTGCGCGGCGGCATCGCGCTTGCCCCGCTGGCCGCCGCCGTCGGTCTGGCGCTGCTCGCCCCGACCGCCCAGGCTTTCGAGTTCGGCAGCGGCGAATTCACCGGCAGCGTCGACACCACCATCTCCTATGGTTACTCGTGGCGCACGGAAGACCAGGACCCGAACCTGATCGGCAAGGCCCAATTCAATCCGCTGATCTGCGCGCAGAACCGCGCCGTGCTACCGCTGCCGCCGGCCTCACCGACGAACCCCTTCCCGGCCTGCGCCTCCGGCTTCCCGGGTTCGCCGGCGCAGGTCGCCGCGCCGGGCCGCTTCTCGGTCAACCGTGACGACGGCAATCTGAAGTACGACAAGGGCGACGCCATCGCCAACAGCTTCAAGATCACCTCCGAGATGAAGCTCGGCTGGCGCAACTGGGGTGCCTTCACCCGCGCCACCTACTTCTACGACTTCGAGAACGCCGACCGCCGCGACCTGACCAGCGAAGCGCGCAACCGCATCGGCGAGCGTTTCCGCATGCTCGACGCCTTCATCTTCCACGACTTCAACATCGGTGAGCAGAGCGGCACGTGGCGCCTCGGCCGCCAGGTGATCAGCTGGGGCGAGAGCACCTTCATCCAGAACGGCATCAACGTCGTCAACCCGGTCGACCTGTCGGCGCTGCGCGTCGCCGGCGCCGAGCTGAAGGAGGCTTTCCTGCCCGTCGATGCCCTGTACGCCTCGTTCAACGTTACGCCGAACGTCGCCGTCGAAGGCTTCTACCTGTTTGAGTTCGAAGAGATCGAAGTCGACGCCGCCGGCACCTACTTCAGCTCGAACGACTTCGCGACCCCGGGCGGCACCTACGTGATGCTCGGCTTCGGCACCGTGCCGCAGCCGGTCAACAACCCGGAGCGCTTCTTCGCGACCTGCTTCGGTGGCCCGACCGGCCCCCTGAACACCGACCTCAGCTTCACTGGCCTGCCGCCGGGCGTCACCAACGCCACCATCGCCAGCATCGGCTGCGGTGGCGCGGTGGCGCGCCTGCCGGATCGTGCCGCCAAGGACGAAGGCCAATACGGCGGCGCGGTGCGCTGGTATGCCGAGAACTTCAATGAAACCGAGTTCGGTTTCTACTTCATGAACTACCACAGCCGCCTGCCGCTGCTCTCCGGCCGCGCGGTCACCGGCACCACGGCGAACACCGGCCGTTTCTTCGTCGAGTACCCGGAAGACATCCAGCTGTACGGCATGAGCTGGAACACCAACCTGCCGGGCGGCATCGCCTTCCAGGGTGAGGTGAGCTACCGCCCGAACGCGCCGTTCCAGATCGACGACGTCGAACTGCTGTTCGCCGCGCTGACCCCGTTGAACCCGTTGATCCGCGCGCAGCTCGCGGGCTCCGGCCTGCCGGCCATCCCGGCGTACGAGTTCCAGAGCCAGCTCGGCACCGCCGCGTTTGGCCAGGAGATTCGCGGCTGGCGCGAGCACGCGCAGACCCAGGTGCAGATGACCTTCACCAAGGTCTTCGGCCAAGTGCTGGGCGCCGATCAGATCTCGACGGTGGCCGAAGTGGGCTGGACCGACGTCGATCTCGACCGCGGCATCCGTTACGAAGGCGAAGGCACCGACACCGGCGGCGGCTGCGCCATCGCCAACGTGCCGGTCTTCAACGGCACCAATCTCCCGGCGGTCATCGACCCGGCACTGCGTGGCTGCGCCCGTAACCCGCAGACGCTCGCCGGCGGCTTCCCGACCAAGTTCTCGTGGGGCTACCGCCTGGCCGCCCGCGCCGATTACAACAGCTTCCTCGGCACGGCCTTCACCTTCTCGCCCCGCGTGGCGTTCAACCATGACGTTGACGGCATCTCGCCGGGTCCGGGCGGTAACTTCCTCGAAGGCCGCAAGTCGCTGACGCTCGGCGCCGAGTTCAACTACCTCAACTCGTGGATCTTCGACCTCGCGTACACGAGGTTCTCGGGCGGCGGTATCTACAACCAGATCTCTGACCGCGACTTCGCGTCCGCCAGCGTCCGTTACGCATTCTGATGCTCCTGGGAGGGAACAGCATGAAATTGACGACCAAGGCTGCATTCGCAGCCACCTTCGGCGCGTTGGCCCTGTCGGCCAGCGTCGCCCACGCCGCGGTGGATGCGGCGAAAGCCGCACAGCTGGGCCAGACGCTGACGCCCGTCGGCGCCGAGAAGGCCGGCAATGCGGCCGGCACCATCCCCGCGTGGGATGGCGGCATCACCCGTCCGCCGGCGGGTTACCGCAACGGGATGTTCCATCCGGACCCGTTCGCGGCTGACCGCCCGAAGTTCCAGATCACCCGCGCCAATGTCGCCCAATACGGCAACAACCTGACGGCCGGTCAGAAGGCGATGTTCACGCGTTACCCGAGCTTCCGCATGGACGTCTACCCGACGCGCCGTTCGGCCTCGTTCCCGCAGCGCACCTACGACTTCACCAAGACCAATGCCACGCGCTGCCAGTTGGTCGCCAACGGTGAGGGTATTCAGAACTGCGCCGAGGGCTTCCCGTTCCCGATGCCGCAGAACGCCTACGAGCTGATCTGGAACCACAAGCTCAAGTACAAAGGTGTGGCGGGCCGCCGCTGGGCCAACCGCGTCGCGCCCACACCGGGCGGCCAGTACACGATGATCCGCCTGCAAGAACGCCTGCTCGGCCTGTACTACAAGCCGGGCAACACCAGCGAGGACATCAACAACATCCTGCTCTACTTCCTGCAGGACGTGCTGGGCCCGGCGCGTCTCGCCGGCCAAGTGCTGCTCGTGCATGAAACGCTGAACTCCCGCGCCGCGCCGCGCCAGGCCTGGATCTACAACCCGGGCCAGCGTCGCGTGCGTCGTGCGCCGAACGTCGCCTACGACAACCCGGCCACCGCGTCGGATGGGCTTGCCACCAACGACATGATCGACATGTTCAACGGTGCGATGGACCGCTTCGACTGGACCGTGGTCGGCAAGAGGGAGATGTACGTTCCGTACAACTCCTACAAGGCGCACAGCAACAACACGAAGGTCTCCGACCTCGTCCGTCCGGGCCACCTCAACCCCGACTTCATGCGCTACGAGCTGCATCGCGTGTGGGTGGTCGAGGCCAAGGTCAAGGCCGGCGCGCGCCACATCAACAGCCGCCGCACCTTCTA
>JBOFQO010000379.1:0-1597 GCA_051660925.1 Silanimonas sp.
ACCGGAGTAGATGACGTCATCGCCGAGGTTGGCGGCGTTGTTGATGCCGGAGACGACGATGTCCGGTTGCTCGTCGAGCAGGCCGGCCAGCGCCAAGTGCACGCAGTCGGTCGGCGTGCCGGCGACGCTGTGTACGCCGTCGCCGACGCGCTTGGCGCGGATCGGCATGTCGAGGGTCAGGGAATTGCTGGCGCCGCTGCGGTCGCGGTCGGGGGCGACGACGGTGACCGCGTGGCCCGCGGCCTTCAGCCCTTCGGCGAGGGCGTGGATGCCCGGCGCATCGACGCCGTCATCGTTGCTGACCAGAACGCGCATGGAATCCCCGCTGGAACGAGCGGCCATGATAGCGAATGGCGACGCGCTCCGAACGCGACCGCGTGCACGCCGCCGGCGTCGATGCGACCCTCGCGCGCCCTGCGCTAGCCTTTGTGACCATGAAAGTGCCTCGCCTGCCCCGCCGTCCATCGCCTGCGCCCGTGACGCCGCCCGAGCCGGACGACGCCGCGCTGTTCCGCGAGGCGATCGGGCCGGTGCGGGTGATTGACGCTGAGCCGCCGGCCGTCGAGACCCCGAAGCCGCGGCCAAACACCCGCCGCCACGACGAGGACGAGGCCGATGCGCTGCGCGAGACGATGCGCCAGCCCCTCGATGCGCTGGCCTACGCCATGGGCGAAGTGCTTGAGTTCCGCCGCGACGAGCTGCCGACGGCGTCGTTCAAGCGCCTGAAGCGCGGCGAGTTCGCCGTGCAGGACGAGCTCGACCTGCACCGCATGCGCGTCGATGAGGCCGAGGCCGCGCTGCGGGTCTTTCTGGGCGAGGCGCGACGCGCGCAGTTCCCCTGCGTGCGGTTGGTGCACGGCAAGGGCCTGCGCTCGGAGTTCGGGCCGGTGCTGAAGGCCCTGGTCGATCGCGTGCTGCGGCACCGCGGCGACGTGCTGGCGTTCTGCTCGGCCCCGGCACCGCAGGGCGGCACCGGGGCGACGCTGGTCTTGCTGCGCGGGGCCTGACGCCGCGCGGCCACGCGGTCAACGCGGTCGAGACGGCTCCACGTCGTCCGGCTTGTCCTTCGGCGGCCGATAGCGCGGCGGATCGACCCATCGGATGATGAAGCCGCGCTCGCGTGCGATGCGGTTCCTGCGCTCGACGTAGGCGAGGTCGACGCCCGATGGCGCCGCGCGTTCGTCCACGGACAAGGATGCGGACCCTGACGCGGTGCCACCGGTGGATGCACAGCCGGCGAGCATCAGGGCAACGAAAGCCGAAAGGCCGATCAGCCGACGGTTCATGGTGCGCCTCCGCTGCAAACGCCCGGCCCGCGGCCGGGCAGCGGAAAGCCTACGCCGGTCGGCGGCGACGTGCAGCTGGGCTCAGTCGCCGTCGGGCAGCGCGTCGCCGGCGCCCTCGCCGCTCTCGCCACACAGGCCGGCCAGCACCGCCGTGGCATAGCAGCCGGGAGGCAGGCGGAAGCGCAGCTCAAGCACGTCCGGCTGCGGCCACGACCACGCGAAGCCTTCGGCGCGGACGCGCAGCGCGCGGCGCTCCTGCGAGAGCCCGGCCTCTTCGAGGCCCTTGCACAGCGCGGCCTCGTCGCCAGCGA
>JBOFQO010000380.1:0-9345 GCA_051660925.1 Silanimonas sp.
TGTCCGGATCGGGCTGCGTGCCAATCGACACGCTGTCACCGACGTTCTCGCTGAGGCTGGCCTGGGCATTCACCTGCGGCAGCAGGGCTGCGCGGGTCTGCGTCACGCCGGCCTGGGCGGCGGCGGCGCGAGCTTCGGCCGCGGCGAGCTGCGGGTCGCCCTTGCGCGCCATCTCGTAGGCCTGCAGCAGGTCGGCGGCGCTGGCCGGCACGGCGAGGCCGGCGACGAGCAGGGCAAGGGCGAGGGGACGCAGACGCATGGGGCTTCCTTCGGTCGAACGATCAGAGGGTGAAACGCGCTTCCGGGGCGAAGCCGCGCAGGTAGGGGATGTCGGTCTCGAACAGGCTCTCGACCCGCACGCCGGCCTCGTCGTTGCGCAGGCAGACGGCTTCCTGCACCGGCGCCGTGCCGCGCACCAGCACGAGGCGGCCACTGGGCTTCAGCCAGCGCAGGAAGCGCTCGGGCACCTCGGCCACGGCGCCGCCGACGAGGATCGCGTCGAAGCGCAGCGCCGTGTCCCACGTCGTGGCGTCGGCCTGCTCAAGGCGGACGTTGGCGGCTTCCAGCGATTGCAGGCGGCGCAGCGCCTCCGCGGTGAAATCGGCGTGGCGCTCGATGGCCTGCACCGAGCGCGCGAGGCGCGACAGGCAGGCGGTCAGAAAGCCGCTGCCGGCGCCGATCTCCAGCACCTCGTCGGTGGGCGACAGGTCGAGCGCCTGCAGCATTCGGCCTTCCAGCACCGGCTTGAACATGAACTCGTCGTGCCCGAGCGGCAGGGCCAGGTCGGCGAACGCGAGCTTGCGGTGCGTGGCGGGCACGAAGTCCTCGCGACGCACGTCACCGAGCACGTCGAGCACGCGGCGGTCCAGCACCTCCCAAGGGCGGACCTGCTGCTCGACCATCGCGTGGCGGGCCTGGTTGAAGTCGATCGGCATGTCGGGACGTCCTACGGAACAGGGCCGCATAGTGTACGGGGGCGGCCCCGCGGGCGATGGCTACAGTGCCGGAGCACGGCGTGCCAGGGCAGTGACGAAGGTCACCGCGACGGAGGTCATGGTCGGGCCTCGCCGACCGGGGCGTGGGCGCGCAGGAACAGCGCGACGCACTGCTCGACGTGCACCGTGCGCGCGGCGGCGTCGGGCGCCGGCTCGATGCCAAGCAGGCAGCGGAAGTGGTGGATGCCCTTCAGCAGCACGAAGAACTGGCCGGCCGCGACGCGCGGGTCGTCGATGCGCAGCTGCCCGCGCCGCTTGGCCTGCGTCAGGAAGCCCTCCATCTCCTCCAGCGCGCGCTTCGGGCCGGCCTTGAAGTAGAGCTGGGCCAGCGTGGTCGACTGCCCGGCCTGCGCAGCCATCATCCGCATCAGCTGCACGGCGTCCTCGGCGAACACCAAGTCGACGAAGCCGGCACCGATCTGGCGCAGCGCCTCGCCCACCGGCAGGTCCTCCGGCCGTTCGAACAGGCCGTGCGGCAGCTGCGCCTCGCAGCGCGCCTCGACCGCCGCGGTGAACAGGCCTTCCTTGTCGCCGAAGTGGCTGTAGATGGTCAGCTTCGAGACGCCTGCCGCCTGTGCCACGGCGTCGAGGCTCACCGCCTCGAAGCCGTGCTCGCAGAACAGCTGACCCGCGGCCTCCACCAGGGCGGCGCGCTTCTCGGGGTCTTTGGGGCGTCCGGGGGCGCCGGGCCGAGCCTTCGTCGTCACAAGAAATTTATTGAACTGGAGAGTTCAGCAAATATACCATACCGGCGAGTTCACGAATTGTGGTCACCCCAATGCCTGCCCGCCGAGCGTCCGCCCCCCTCCTTTCCCGTGCGCTGTGGCTGGCGCCGCTCCTGCTCGGCGTCGCCCTGCTGGGGGGCTGCGGCAACGGCGACGACGCGCCGCTGCCGGCTCGCCCGGTGCTGGTGCAGCAGCCGACGCCGGCGGCCGGGGCCGTGCAGGCCTTCGCCGGCGAGATCCGTGCCCGCCACGAGACACCGCTGGCGTTCCGCGTCGGCGGCAAGGTGGCGAGGCGCCTCGTCGACGTCGGCGATCGCGTTGAGGCCGGGCAGGCGCTGGCCGAGCTTGACGCCAACGATCTGCGCCTCGGCCGCGAATCGGCGCAGGCCCAGCTCGCTGCGGCGCAAGCCGACGTCCGTCTCGCTGAAGCCGAATTCGAGCGCGTCAAGGTGATGGTCGATCGCCAGCTCGTCAGTCGCTCGCTGTTCGACGCGCGCAAGAGCGCGCTGGACGCTGCCCGCTCGCGCGTCGCGCAGGCCCGGGCGCAGCTCGACGTGGCCGGCAACCAGGCCGCCTACGGCGTGCTGCGCGCGCCCGCCTCCGGCGTCGTCGCGCTGCGGCAGATTGAGGCCGGCCAGGTCGTGGCCGCCGGGCAGACCGCGTTCGGCATCGCCGAGGACGGCGAGCGCGAAGTCGCCATCGCTCTGCCGGAGGCCGACGTCGCCCGCTTCAAGGTCGGGCAGGACGTGCTGGTCGAGCTGTGGGCCGCCCCCGGTCAGCGCGTGCCCGGCGTGATCCGCGAGATCGCCCCGGCCGCCGATGCACAGGCTCGCACCTACGCCACGCGCGTCGCGCTCGCGCTGCCGGAGGGGTTGCGCGTCGAGCTCGGCCAAAGCGCGCGCGTGTATGCCGCGAACGCCGATGCGCAGGCACTGAGCGTTCCGCTGTCCGCCCTCGTCGAGGCCGACGGCCGTCCGGCCCTGTGGGTGCTCGACGCGGCCGGCCAGCGCGTGAAGCGCGTGGCCGTCGAGGCCGGGGCCTTCAGCGAAACCGACGTGCCGGTGTTCCGCGGGCTGCAGCCGGACGACTGGGTCGTCATCAGTGGCGTGCACCTGCTGCGCGAGAACGATCCGGTGAAGCCGGTCGACCGCCAGAACCGTCCGGTGCGCGTGGTGCCCGCCGCCGAGCCCGCGGTGGCCGAAGACGCCAGCGCCGCGCTCGAGGCCGGCGCCGACCGCCTCGACGCCGCGATCGCCGGATAAGCGCCGATGGCCTCGTCCTTCAATCTCTCGGCCTGGGCGCTGCGCAACCGCGTGCTGGTGCTCTACGCGATGATCGTGCTCGCGATCGTCGGCATCTTCAGCTACCAGCGCCTCGGGCAGTCGGAAGACCCACCGTTCACCTTCAAGATCATGGTCGTCCGCACGATGTGGCCGGGCGCCACGGCGGAGGAAGTGGCCGCGCAGGTCACCGACCGCATTGAGAAGAAGCTGATGGAGACCGGGCAGTACGAGTTCATCCGCTCGTACTCGCGCTCGGGCGAATCGCTGGTCATGTTCATGTCGAAGGACTCGATGCGCTCGTCCGAGCTGCCCGAGCTCTGGTACCAGGCGCGCAAGAAGATCGGCGACATCCGTCATACCCTGCCGGCCGGCATCATCGGGCCGTTCTACAACGACGAATTCGGCGACACCTTCGGCAATATCTATGCGCTGCAGGCCGACGGCCTCGACTACGCGACGCTGAAGGACTATGCCGAGCGCGTTGAGCTCGAGCTGCACCGGCTCCCCGATGTCGCCAAGGTCGAGTTGATCGGCCTGCAGGACGAGAAGATCTGGATCGAGCTGTCGAACACCAAGCTCGCCACGCTCGGCATCCCGCTGCAGGCCGTGCAGCAGGCCATCGATGAGCAGAACGCCGTGGTCGGCGCGAGCTTCTTCGAGACCCCGAGCGATCGCGTCAAGCTGCGCGTCTCCGGCGCGTTCGATTCGGTCGAGGCGATCCGCCAGTTTCCGATCCGCGTTGGCGACCGAACCTTTCGCCTGCAGGACGTGGCCGACGTGAAGCGCGGTTTCGTCGACCCGGCGGCGCCGCGCATGCGCTTCATGGGCCAAGACGCGATCGGCATCGGTGTGTCGATGCGCAAGGGCGGCGACATCATTCGCCTGGGCGAGCAGCTGGAAACCGAATTCGCTCGGCTGCAGCAGACGCTGCCGGCCGGCATGACGCTGTCGAAGGTGAGCGACCAGCCGGCCGCCGTGCGCGGCTCGGTCGGCGAGTTCGTGCGCGTGCTCGCCGAGGCCGTGCTGATCGTGCTGCTGGTCAGCTTCCTCAGCCTCGGCTGGCGCTCCGGCCTGGTCGTCGCGCTGTCGATCCCGCTGGTGCTGGCGATGACCTTCGCCAGCATGTATTTCCTCGGCATCGGGCTGCACAAGATCTCGCTCGGCGCGCTGATCCTCGCCCTCGGCCTGCTCGTCGATGACGCGATCATCGCCATCGAAATGATGCAGGTGAAGATGGAGCAGGGCTTTGGGCGCATGGAAGCCGCGGCCTTCGCCTATCAGAGCACCGCCTTCCCGATGCTCACCGGCACGCTGATCACGGCCGCGGGCTTCCTGCCGATTGCCACCGCGGCGTCGAGCACGGGCGAGTACACGCGCTCGATCTTCCAGGTCGTCGTGCTGGCGTTGCTGTTGTCGTGGATCGTTGCGGTCGTCTTCATCCCCTACCTCGGTGACAAGCTGCTGCCGGACCGCGAGCAGATGCTCGCCAGCCACGGCGGCGGCTTCACCGGCGCGCTGCGCAAGGCCCTGGCCAAGCGCCTGCCGCCGACGCTGGCGGCGCTGGTGGTGCCCGACACCGCGCATCACGACAACCCCTACGACACGCCGTTCTACGCGCGTTTCCGCACGCTGGTGGCCTGGTGCGTGCGGCATCGCAAGACGGTGATCCTGGTGACCGTGCTGGCCTTCGCCGGCTCGGTGGCGATGTTCCGCTACATCCCGCAGCAGTTCTTCCCGTCCTCGACCCGGCTGGAGCTGATGGTGGACCTCGAGCTCGCCGAGGGCAGCTCGCTGGCCGCGACCGAGGCTGCCGCGAAGCGTCTGGAAGCGAAGCTGAAGGACCACGAAGGCATCGAAAGCTACGTCGCCTACGTCGGCACTGGTTCGCCGCGCTTCTACCTGCCGCTGGACCAGAAGCTGCCGCAGGCCAACTTCGCGCAGTTCGTGCTGATCACCCCGGACATCGAGACGCGTGAGGAAGTGAAGGCCTGGCTGCAGGGCGTGCTCGACACCGAGTTCGCTGACCTCCAGGGCCGCGTGACGCGGCTCGAGAACGGGCCGCCGGTGGGGTTCCCGGTGCAGTTCCGCGTCTCGGGCGAGCACGTCGACGACGTGCTGCGCATCGCCGGCGAGGTCAAGGCCAAGATGCTCGCCAACCCGCACACGCGGAACGTGAATCTGGATTGGGACGAACCCAGCAAGGTGGTGCGCCTGGTCATTGACCAGGACCGCGCGCGGGCGCTCGGCGTCAGCTCGGCCCAGGTTGCGTCCTTCCTGCAGGGCTCGTTGTCCGGCACGCCGGTAAGCACCTACCGCGAAGGCAACGAGCTGATCGAGATCCTGCTGCGCGGCCCCGAGGAGGAGCGCACGCGGCTCTCGCTGCTCGGCTCGCTGGCGGTGCCGACGACGAGCGGCAAGAGCGTGCCGCTGTCGCAGATCGCGCGCATCGACTACGGCTTCGAGCCCGGCATCATCTGGCGCCGCAACCGCCTGCCGACGGTGATCATCCGCGCCGATGTCGAGGGTAGCGTGACGCCGCCGACGGTGACCAACCAGATCCTGCCGGAGCTTGAGCCCATCCGTGCCGAGCTGCCGCCGGGCTACCGGCTGGAAACCGGCGGCGCGGTCGAGGAATCGGCCAAGGGCGGCAAGTCGGTGGCCGCGGGCATGCCGCTGTTCCTGTTCGCCGTCGTGACGTTGCTGATGCTGCAGCTGCGCAGTTTCTCCCGCACCGTCATCGTCCTGCTGACCGCGCCGCTGGGCCTGATCGGCGTGGTGTGGTTCCTGCTGATCCCGCAGGTGCCGTTCGGCTTCGTGGCCATGCTCGGCACCATCGCGCTGTCGGGGATGATCATGCGCAACTCGGTCATCCTCGTGGACCAGATCGAGCACGACATCAACGAAGGTCACACGCCGTTCCAAGCCGTCGTCGATGCCACGGTGCGGCGCTTCCGCCCGATCGTGCTGACCGCACTGGCCGCGGTGCTGGCGATGATCCCGCTGTCGCGCAGCGTGTTCTTCGGCCCGATGGCGGTCGCGATCATGGGCGGCCTGATCGTCGCCACCGCGCTGACCCTGCTGTTCCTCCCCGCGCTTTACGCGGCGTGGTTCCGCATCCAGGCGCCCGAGCGCGCGCCGAGCTACTGAGTTGCGCCGGGGCCGCGCGCCCCG
Organism: Silanimonas sp.; assembly: GCA_051660925.1. GTDB lineage: Bacteria > Pseudomonadota > Gammaproteobacteria > Xanthomonadales > Xanthomonadaceae > Silanimonas. Next base: position 6,175 of record JBOFQO010000380.1, read on the forward strand.
GCACCGCCTTCGCCGCCGGGTCGTCGTGGACCGGCTCCCTCCCCCGCCTCACCGGCGGCCCGGCGGCGATCCTCCCGACCTTCATGGCGCGCGCCGCGCATTCGCGGTCTAATGCCGGCCGGAAGCAGGGGTGCCCGCCAGGGCTGAGAGAGACCCTTCGAACCTGATGCGGGTGACGCCGCCGTAGGGAGACTTCGACGCGCCGGCCGTGCGCTCCTGCCCGTGATCCCCGCCCCGCGTTCCGCAGGGCCCCAACGTGCAGGTCGCCACCGAATGAACGCCGTCGCCAAGGAGCTGCTGGACAAGACCCGCCAGCTCTCCGAAGAAGTCACCCGCCCCATTCCCGGCTCGGTGAAGATCCATATCGAGGGCTCGCGCCCCGACCTCCGCGTGCCGATGCGCGAGATCGCGCTGGCGAACACGCCGCGAACCGTGGGTTTCGAGAAGAACGCGCCGCTGGCGGTCTACGACACCTCGGGGCCCTACAGCGACCCGCAGGCGAACATCGACCTCGCCCGCGGCCTCGCGGCGGTGCGTGCCGCGTGGATCGCCGAGCGTGGCGACACGGAGGTGCTCAGCGGCCTGAGTTCGGCCTTCGGCCGCGCCCGCGAGCACGACGGCAAGCTGGACAGCCTGCGCTTCCCGAACCGCGCGCTGCCGCGCCGTGCGAAGGCCGGCATGAACGTCTCGCAGATGCACTACGCCCGGCGCGGGATCGTCACGCCGGAGATGGAGTACATCGCCATCCGCGAGAACCAGCGGCTCGAAGCGATCCGCGAGGCGCACCTGCTGAGGCAGCACCCGGGCGAGAGCTTCGGCGCCGTTTTGCCGGCGCGGATCACCCCGGAGTTCGTGCGCGAGGAAGTCGCTCGCGGCCGCGCCATCATCCCGGCCAACATCAACCACCCGGAACTCGAGCCGATGATCATCGGCCGCAACTTCCTGGTGAAGATCAACGCGAATATCGGCAACTCGGCGGTCTCGTCGGGCATTGCCGAGGAAGTCGAGAAGCTGGTCTGGGCGATCCGCTGGGGTGGCGACACGGTGATGGACCTCAGCACCGGCAAGCACATCCACGAGACCCGCGAGTGGATCCTGCGCAACAGCCCGGTGCCCATCGGCACGGTGCCGATCTATCAGGCGCTGGAAAAAGTGGACGGCAAGGCCGAAGAGCTGACCTGGGAGCTGTTCCGCGACACGCTGATCGAGCAGGCCGAGCAGGGCGTCGATTACTTCACCATCCACGCCGGCGTGCGGCTGCGCTACGTGCCGCTGACCGCCAAGCGCGTCACCGGCATCGTCTCGCGCGGCGGCTCGATCATGGCCAAGTGGTGCCTGGCCCACCATCGCGAGAACTTCCTGTACACGCATTTCGAAGAGATCTGCGACATCATGAAGGCCTACGACGTGAGCTTCTCGCTCGGCGACGGCCTACGCCCCGGCAGCATTGCTGATGCCAACGACGCCGCGCAGTTCGGCGAGCTGGAGACACTCGGCGAGCTGACCAAGATCGCGTGGAAGCACGACGTGCAGACCATGATCGAAGGCCCCGGCCACGTGCCGATGCAGCTGATCAAGGAGAACATGGACAAGCAGCTGCGCGAGTGCGGCGAGGCGCCGTTCTACACGCTGGGCCCGCTGACCACCGACATCGCGCCGGGCTACGACCACATCACCAGCGCGATCGGCGCGGCGATGATCGGCTGGTACGGCACGGCGATGCTCTGCTACGTGACGCCGAAGGAGCACCTGGGCCTGCCGAATCGCGAGGACGTGCGCGAGGGCATCATGGCCTACAAGATCGCCGCGCACGCGGCGGATCTGGCGAAGGGCCATCCGGGCGCGCAGGCCCGCGACAACGCGCTGTCGAAGGCGCGCTTCGAGTTTCGCTGGGAGGACCAGTTCAACCTCGGCCTCGACCCGGAGAAGGCGCGCTCCTTCCACGACGAAACCCTGCCGAAGGACGCGCACAAGGTCGCGCACTTCTGCTCGATGTGCGGCCCGCACTTCTGCTCGATGAAGATCACCCAGGATGTGCGCGATTACGCCGCCGAGCACGGCGTCGCCGAGGAAACCGAGGCGCTCGAGAAGGGCATGGCCGAGAAGTCGGCCGAGTTCCGCGCGCAGGGCGCGCAGGTGTACCGGAAGGACTGAACGACGGCGGGTGCGTTCAGCTTCGACGAGGCTGAACGCTTGACGACGGCGCGACGCGGAAGGCCCGAAACGGCTCATCGCGGCGCGCCGTTCACCGGTCGGCGGCGTAGCATCGGGCCATCGCGTCCTGCTCCGAGGCCCGTCATGTCCCGCTTCCGCACGCTGCTCCGCTTCACCACCGCCGCGCTTGCGGCCCTGCTGCTCGCCGCCTGCGCCACCGGCCCGCGCGTGACCACCGATGCCGATCCGCAGGCCGAGTTCTCGCGCTATCGCACGTTCGCGTTCTTCGAGCCGCTCGCGCTCGAGTCGCGCGGCTACACCACGCTGCTCAGTTCGCGTCTGAAGGATGAGGCCCGGCGCCAGATGGAAGAGCGCGGCTTCGTCTACGACGCCGCGTCGCCGGACCTGCAGGTCAACCTGAACGCGTTCGTCGAAGAGAAGACGCAGCTGGTCAGCACGCCGTTCGTCGACTACGGCTTCTACTACAACTACCGCGCGCGGGCCTACATTGGCGTGCCGCTCTTCTACGACCGCACGCAGGTGACGCGCTACACCGAAGGCACCGTCAACGTCGACCTCGTCGATGCGCGCGAGAAGCGCCTGGTGTGGGAGGGCGTGGCCGTGGGCAGCGCCGCGGGCCGCACGCCGGTGGAGCGCCGCGAGCGCGCCGTCGCGTCGGTGGCGAAGATCTTTGAGTCCTTCCCGCACCGCGCCGGTGGTGCACCCGTCACGGCGCCGGCGCCGTGAGGGCCGTGATGCGCGCGTTCCCGACCGGCGTGCTGGCCGCCGCGCTGGCGCTCGGCACGCTCTCCGGCTGCGCGTCGACGCCCACCGTCACCGCCGAGCAGGCCCCCGGCGTCGACCTGTCGACCTACCCGACCTTCGCCTTCTTCGAACCTTTCGACCTCGAGCGCGAGGGCTACGGGACGTTCGCTGGCGAGCGGGCGCGGGCGGTCCTGCGGCGCGAGATGGAAGCCCGCGGCTACCGCCTCGATCCTGAGAATCCAGCAGTGCGGC
>JBOFQO010000381.1:0-11930 GCA_051660925.1 Silanimonas sp.
CAGCACGCGGCGCCGCACGGTGTGGCGCCGGTGCCGGTCGGTGATGCGGCTGCGCCGCACGCTGAAGAACAGCGCCGGCCACTCCGACTGCGGCCGGTCGCGGTCGCCGAGGACGGCGATCATGGCGTCCTGCACCGCGTCCAGCGCGTCTTCGCGGTGGCCGAGCGCCAGTTCGGCCATGCGGAAGCCGCGACGCTCGACGCTCGCGAGGACGCCGTCGAGCGCCATGTCGGGCGGGGCCACGGTCGGGCTCAAGGGGTGGGCGGGTCCGTGGCCATCCATGGGGACGATAACGCAGCGGGTCGCGGTCGGTTGACGTCGGTCCGTCGCAGCGATCAGCCGCGGCGGCCCTGGCGGCGCTGGCCGATGCGGTCGGCGCGGCCTTCGAGACGATCGCCGCGCGCGTCGAAGCGATCGTCCTTGCGCTCGCCGCGATTGTCGAGCCGCTCGTCGATGCGGTCGCCCTGACGGTCCAGGCGCTCGGCGCGGTTTTCGCGGCCGTTCGCCGCCGCGGTGTCGGCGCGGGTGTCGAGACGTCCGTCGATGCGGTCGCCGCGGGCATCTAAGCGAGCTTCGGCGTTTTCACCGCGGGTGTCGAGGCGCTGATCAATGCGGTCACCGCGGGCTTCCCAGCGGTCCGCGACGGGGTCGGTCGACTGCGCCGACGCGCTGCCGGCGAGAGCGAGAAGAAAGCCGGCGGCCAGGGTCAGGGTGGCGCGGGGGCGGGGATTCGGCAGGCGGTTCATGGGGGTCTCCGGGCTTACGGCGGTTGCCGTGCCCGCCATAACGCCATGCCGTCGCGTCCGTTGACCGCACGCGGTCGGTGTTCATCCCGTGGTTATGATGCGGCAGGGGCTGAGTGCCGACAGGGGAAAGGGATGGACGGGTTCGTCGCGCTGTATATCGTCATGCTGGCTGCTTTCACGGGGCACGAGATCATTTCGCGAGTGCCGGTGATCCTGCACACGCCATTGATGTCGGGATCGAACTTCGTGCACGGCATCGTCGTGGTCGGTGCGATGGTCGCGCTGGCGCACGCCGACACCACAACAGAGCGCGTGGTCGGCTTCCTGGCCGTGCTGCTCGGCGCGGGCAACGCGGTGGGCGGCTACGTCGTCACCGAGCGGATGCTCGAGATGTTCAAGTCGAGCAAGGGAGCCGCTTGATGGAAGGCCTGCTCGACCTGCTGGCCAAGGCCAGCTACTTCATCGCGGCCGTCCTCTTCATCTTCGGATTGAAGCGCATGTCCTCGCCGGTGACGGCGCGGCGCGGCATCCAGTGGGCCGGCGTTGGCATGGTGTTGGCCACGCTGGTGACCTTCGTCGCGCCGACCACCTGGGGCACGCACGGCGTCGACGCGCTGAACCTCGGGCTGATCGTGCTGGCGTTGGCCTTGAGCGGCGTGTTCTGGGTCTGGGGCAAACGTGTGCCGCTGACCGACATGCCGCAGATGGTCGCCATCTTCAACGGCATGGGCGGCGGCTCGGCCGCGGCGATCGGCGCGGTGGCGTTGGTGAGTACCTCCGGGCACAGCGGCGCCTGCGATGCGCAGGCGGTCGCCGAGCACGCCTGCATGGACCCGACCAAGACCGTGCTGGCCGTGATCGGTGCGCTGATCGGCGCGATCTCGTTCTCCGGTTCGGTGATCGCCTGGGCCAAGCTCGATGGCCGGATGGACAAGCGCTATACCTTCCCGGCGCAGCAGGCGGTCAACGCGCTGCTGATGATCGGCGCGGTGGTGGCGGGCGTCGTGCTGGTCGCACAGGGCACGCCGTCGCTGCCGGTCATCGCCGCGTTCTTCGCGCTGGCATTGATGGTTGGCGTGGCGATGACGCTGCCGATCGGCGGCGCTGATATGCCGGTGGTGATCTCGCTGTACAACGCGCTGACCGGCCTCGCGGTGGCCTTCGAGGGCTACGTGCTGCAGAACGAGGCGCTGATGATCGCCGGCATGGTGGTCGGTGCCGCTGGCATGCTGCTCACACAGCTCATGGCGAAGGCGATGAACCGATCGCTCGCCAGCGTGCTGTTCGGCAGCTTCGGCGCGACCGGCGAGGCGCAGGCGATCAGCGGTTCGCAGAAGCCCATTGAGGCCAGTGACGTCGCCGCGATGATGGCCTACGCCGAGCGCGTGGTGATCGTGCCCGGCTACGGCATGGCGGTGGCGCAGGCGCAGCACAAGGTGTGGGAGCTGACGCAGGCGCTGCAGAAGCGTGGCGTGCAGGTGAAGTTCGCCATCCACCCGGTGGCGGGCCGCATGCCCGGGCACATGAACGTGCTGCTTGCCGAGGCTGGCGTGCCTTACGACATCATCGCCGACATGGACGACATCAACCCGGAGTTCCCGATCACCGACGTGGCCCTGGTGATCGGTGCCAACGACGTGGTGAACCCGGTGGCCAAGACCGACCCGGCCTCACCGATCTACGGCATGCCGATCCTCGACGTCTCGCTGTCGCGCAACGTCATCGTGGTGAAGCGCGGCAAGGGCACCGGTTTCGCCGGCATCGAGAACGCGCTGTTCTACGCCGACAATGCGCGGATGCTCTACGGCGACGCCAGCGGAGCGATCGCGAAGCTCATTGGCGGCATGAAGGAACTCGACGGCGGCGGGCACTGAGTCGTCGTCGCCCGCGGCGTCGCGCCCGAGGCCACGCGCCACGATGACCGGGAGCGGCTTCCAAGAGGATGCGGTCCGCCATGGCTCGATGGCTTTTCGCGTCGCGGCAGAGGTTCCGGTCTTGCGCGTCGTTCGTACCGGCACGCCTGATCCCGCCCACCTGAAGGCGCACTGCCTGGCGATCATCGCCGAGGCGCACCGGCGCGGCGTGCGCCGGCTGCTCGTCGACGAGCGTGGTATGGACGGCTACATGGGCCAAGGCCTCGACGTCCTGCTGGTCTACCGCGACATCACCCGCGAAGCGCAGGCGCGGGGGCTGACCGACCGTCCACTGCGCATCGCCGTGCTGTCACCGCTGCAGGAGGCGAGCGACCATGACTATCTTGCGCAGAATGCCGTTGCGGCCGGTTTCGACATGGCGTACTTCGACGACGAGGACGACGCGCTGATCTGGCTGGGCCTTCGCCGCTAGCGGTTCCACCACAGCGTCAGCGCGACGGCCGCCGCCAGCCACGCGGCGTTGGCGACGCCCAGCCAGGGCGTCGCGATGGCGCCGAACAGCACCGGCCCGAGGCGCATTGCCGACTCCCAGGGCAGCAAGCCGAAGGCCGGACCGATGATGCCGGCCACGACCAACCACAGGCTGGCGGCCGTGCACAGGATGAGGAAGGTGATGGCCAGCAGCGTGCGCACGCGGCCTGACGGCACCCGGAGCAGGCCGAGCAGCAGGCTCGCGTCCGCCGCCACGACCACCGCCATCCACGCCGCGGGCGCGCCCAGCCACAGCGCTGCGGCACTCCACAGCGCCACCATCAGCGGCAGCGCCACTGCGAGGGCCGTGCCCGCCAGTGCGAGGCGTGGCGATGGCGGAGGGAGGGCGCGTGCGTTCGGGTCGCTCAAGCGGAGGGGCCGGTCGGGACAGGGCCGCGCAGCGTAGCCGCACGGCGCCACAGGCGCATCGTCCGTCCGGCATCTTTGCGCCGCGTTCACCGTTTCGACGGGTGCTCTCGCGCCGTCCTGCAGGGGCCCGGTAGAATTGGGGTGGATTTGGTCCTGATTCCCTGCGATGTACAGCCGCTCCAGCGAACCCGTCAGCTTTTCCCGAGACTGCGCCGCCGTCCTGGTGCCGCAGGGCGAGCGCGTGACCCTGCCCGCGGGCAGCGTCGGCTACGTCACCCAGGCACTCGGCGGCTCATTCACGGTGTTCGTCGAAGGCAACCTGTTTCGCATCGCCGGCGAGGATGCCGACGCCATCGGCAAGGAGCCGCCGGAAGCGCTTGAGGTTGCCGAGGACGCCGGCGACGACGAGGTCGAAAAGCTGGTGTGGGAACAGCTGCGCACCTGCTTCGACCCGGAGATCCCGGTGAACATCGTCGAGCTCGGCCTCGTCTACTCGGTCGAACTCGGCCGCCGCGACGACGGCGCGCGCAAGGTCGACGTGCGGATGACGCTGACCGCGCCGGCCTGCGGCATGGGCGACATCCTCGTCGACGACGTGCGCAGCAAGGTCGAGCGCATCCCGACGATCGCCGAGGCCGACGTCGAGTTGGTGTTCGACCCGCCGTGGAATCAGTCGATGATGTCCGAGGCCGCCAAGCTTGAGACCGGGATGCTGTAGCGCGTTCGGCGCGCCGCATCGACGCGGCGCTACAGCCAGCGCGCCTTCTTCAGCACACGGAAGATCACGGCGACGACGACGACGAGCGTTCCGACCAGGATCGGGTAGGCGTAGCGGCCCTTGAATTCGGGCATGAACTCGAAGTTCATGCCGTACCAGCTCGCCACCAGCGTCGGCACCGCCAGCAGCGCGGCCCAGCCGGCCAGGCGCTTCACCACCTCGCCCTGCTCGGCGGCGACCAGCGACAGGTTCACCGACATCGCCGCAGTCAGCATCTCGCGCATCGTGTCGGTAGCCTCGGCGACGCGCGCCACGTGGTCCTGCACGTCGCGGAAGTACACCTGCAGCTCCTCGCGCACCAGCTGCGGGTAGAAGCGCGTCAGCTGGTTCAGCACGTCGTTCAGTGGCGACACCGCGAGCCGCAGCGTGGTCAGGTCGCGCTTCAGGTCGTAGAGCCGGCGGATCGTGTCGCGTTTGAACTGGCGGTCGAAGATGTCGGATTCGATCGTCTCGAGCTCCTTGCGGTACTGCTCGACGATCGGGAAGTAGTTGTCCACCGCGTAGTCGAGCACGGCGTACAGCCCGAAGCCTGGTCCGAGCCGGAGCATTTCCGGATTCTGCTCGCAGCGTTCGCGCGCGGCGGCATACGGCAGCGAGGCGCCGTGGCGCACCGTGATCAGGTAGCGCGGCCCGAGGAAGACGTGGGTCTCGCCGACGCCGATCTCGCAGTTCGCCGCCGACTGCGCCGTGTGCATGACGATGAACAGCGAGTCGCCGTAGGCCTCGATCTTCGGCCGTTGGTGCGCCTTCAGCGCGTCCTCGACGGCCAGTGGGTGCAGGCCGAACTCCTCCTGCATCTTGGCGAGCAGCGCGTCGTCTGGCTCGTACAGCCCGACCCAGACGAAGCTGCCATCGTCGACCTCAAGCACATCGCTGATGGCGTCGAGGTCGAGGTCAACGACTTTGCGACCGTCTCGGTAGTGGACGCAGGAGCGCACCATGTCGGCGCGCGAGGTCGGGTGCGTGGGGATGACCGGGCTCATGCCCGCATCATCGTGCCGGCGTCGCGGTGGCGGCAAGCCGGCGGAAATGCCGGGCCAGCGCCCAGTGCAGCGGCAGCAGCAGGACCACCCACTCGACGTTCTGCTGGCGCATGAAGGGCATCAGCTTCAGGAAGGCGCCCAACCCGGCGATCGCCAGTACCAGCACGAGCACGATGCCGAACACGCGACCCGGCGGGCGGCCGCGCATTGCGCGGACCGCGCCCGGCAGGAGCAGCAGGGCGAGCGGCGACAGGAAGAACAGGTTCTCGTTGCCCCAGGCGAAGTCGTGGCCGCTGCCAAACCACAGGAACAGCAGGGTCACGCCGGCCAACCCGGCCAGCAGCCAGAAGCCTCCCGCGATCACCGCGACGGCGCGCGGCGCGCGCTTCCCCAGCCAGAGCAGGCCGAAGGCGAGCGCGAGGCCGGCCAGCGCCGCTTCGAAGCCCAGTCGCGGCATCTCCGCCGGCTCGGGCGCCAGGCGATGCGGCAGCAGTTCCGCTTCCGCGGCGACGATCGCGCGGCCGTCCGGGCGCTTCAGCGCACGCAGCGAATCGGCCAGCCGCATCGGGATGAAGGCCTCGTCCCAGCGCGACAGCGGGCGATCGGCCTTGGCGGCGAGGCCGACGTGGAAGCCGACGCCCATCCACGGCGCCGGCGACGCGAGGCGCACGGCCTCGCTGCGATGCGTGTTGCCTTCCGAGCTGGCGGTGAGCCGACGCTTCAGCAGGCCGCCAAGGGCCGCGTCGAGGGCGTCGCGCACCCGCGTCGAGCAGTTGTCGGTGAAGTAGCGGTAGTCGTAGACGGCGTTCTCCGGGCGCGCGTTGACGTCGAGCATCGACGCGAGCGCTGTGGCCTCGGTGGCGTCGAGGTCGAGCCATTGCACCGACACGCCGCGGCCGCTGGCGCGGTACTGGGCGAGGTCGGCGTCGAGCGGCAGGGCCACCAGCCGATAGCGCATCGTCCCGGCGACGAAGCGCGCAAGGAAGTCCGGCTCGCCGGGGTCGAAGTAGCCGAAGTTGTAGCTGGTCGGCTCGCGGCCATCCATCGTGTCGATGACGATCGCGTTGTGGCCGAAGCGTTCAAAGAACACTTCGCCCGGCTGCATCGTCAGCACGCCGACGCGCGGCGCCGCGAGCGCCAGCATCGGCATCGCCAGCGCCGCCAGCAGCAGGACCACGCGGACGGCCAGCCGTGCGAGGCCGCCGGCACGGCGCCCGGCGTCAGGGCGTGGCGTCATGCAGCCTCACGCGCAGGCTGTGCACGCGGCGCTGGTCGGCGTCGACCACGGTGAAGTGGAAACGGCCGCTCTCGAAGGCCTCGCCAGGCTCGGGCAGGTGGCCGATGCCGGCGACGACGAGGCCGCCGATGGTGTCGAACTCGTCGTCGGGAAACTCGGCGCCGAAGCGCGTGTTGAACTCGTCGATCGGCGTCAGCGCCTCGACCACGAACTGGCCATCGGACTCGGCGGCGATGCCGGCCGAGGCGTCGGTCGCGTCGTCGTGCTCGTCATCGATCTCGCCGACGATCTCTTCGAGCACGTCCTCGATGGTGATCAGGCCGGACACGCCGCCGTGCTCGTCGACGACGATCGCCATGTGATTGCGCGAGGCGCGGAACTCGCGTAGCAGCACGTTCAAGCGCTTGCTGTCCGGGATCAGCAGCGGCGGACGCAGCAGTTCGCGCACGTCCTGCACCGCGTTGTCCTCGACAATGCCTCGCAGCAGGTCTTTGGCGAGCAGGATGCCGTGGATCTGGTCGCGGTCCTCGCCGTGCACTGGGAAGCGCGAGTGGCCGCTTTCGACGACGCGCTTCATCAGGTCGAGCAACTTGCCGTCGACGGGCAGCGAGACCATCTGCGCCCGCGGGATCATCACGTCGGCCACCGTCATCGTCGACACCGCCAGCGCGCCCTCGAGCATGCTCAGGGTGTCGCCTTCGATCAGGCGGTTGCTGCGAGCGTCGCGGAGGATCTCAAGGAGGTCTTCGCGGCTTTGCGGTTCACCCGAGAAGGCGTGCGACAGGCGTTCGAGCCAGGAGCGCTTCTCGGGCAGGGGACTAGAGTCGTCCTCGGACATTCGTCTCGGTGCGATGCCCCCGACGGGGGGCGCGAACGGCGGAGTGTAGCCGATGCCTGTGACGGCCCCCGCGGCGGCGGGTGCGGGACAGCCTGCCCTCGCTCAGCGCTCAGCGCTCAGCGTAGGGGTCGGGGATGCCCAGTTCGGCCAGCACGCGGCGCTCACGCGCCTCCATGGCCTCCGCCTCGGCCGTGGAGCGCTCATGATCCATCCCCAGCAGGTGCAGCACGCCGTGCACGACCAGGTGGGCGTGGTGGTGGGCCAGCGGCTTGTCCTGCCCGAGGGCCTCGAGGGCCACCACGGGCGCACAGATGACGAGGTCGCCGAGCAGGGGCGAGCGCACGCCCGGCAGCAGTTCGGCCGGGAAGCTCAGCACGTTGGTCGCGTAGTCCTTGCCGCGGTAGTCGCGATTCAGCGCGCGGCCTTCGTCCGAGCCGACGTAGCGCACCGAAAGCTCGACGCCACGGCGATGCCCGGCGAGCGCGGCGTCGACCCAGCGACGCACGCTGACGGCGGCAGGAACCCCTTTGCGAGGCAGGCCGTACCCAACGTGGACGAGGCGGGCGGGGCCGGCCATCGGGCTCACTGCAGTCCGGGGAAGGAATCGACGCGCTTCACGGTCAGGTCCTCGAAGGAATCCACCACCTTCACCTTGAAGTCGGGGAAGGCGTTGACCTCTTGCCACTTGCCGCAGGCGTCCGGGAACGAGTCGACGCGCTTCATGTGCAAGTCGGCGAAGGCGTCGACCCAGCGGATCGTGAAGTCCGGGAACGCGTCGACGAACTGCACCTTGCCGGCCAGCGGAAAGGTCTTGCCGTCAACGCTGATCGTGCAAGCGGCGGTATCGATCACGGCATCGGCCTGGGTCGCGGGAGCGGCAGGCGCGAGCAGCAGCGCGGCGAGAAGCGGGGTGATGGCGGTCGGTCGGGTCATCGGTCGGTTGCTGGTGCAGCGGGGGCAGGGTGGGCATCGGCATCAACGAGGCGCGGGCCGATCTCGCGCCGCAGCGTCGCACGGCTAACCGGCGAGGCGTTGACCAGCACCGCGTCGTGGGCGGCGGCGAGCAGGGGCGCATCGGCCCAGGAGTCGGAGACAGCCTTGGCGTAAGGCGGCGGGAAACCGTCGGCGATCAGGGCGTGGACCTTCGCCGTGCCGTTGCAGTGGCGCGCGACGCCCAGACCGATGCGACCCGGGCGCAGGCGCGACGCGACCAGCACCACGCGGCCGTCCAGGCCGAGGCGGTGCAGCACGACGCGCGCCAGCGTTTCGAAGGCGCCGGTGGCGACGACGACCCGATGGCCCGCTGCGAGGTCGGCGTCCAGCCAGGCCAGCTCGCGCCCGCGCCGCCGCAGCGTCCGAGCCTCGGCGAATCGAATCGCCTGCGCGTCGACGTCCTCGATGTCGCGACCGACGGTGGCGATGCGCAGGAACAGCCCGACGCCGGAGGCGCGCGTGGCGTCGAAGCGCATCAGCATGAAGGCCAGCGGCGCGATCGGCAGGGCCAGCGCTCGACGCCAACCGCGCAACAAGTGCTGGATGAAGGCCGCGCCGATATCGCCTTCGACAAGCGTCCCGTCGAAGTCGTAGACCACCACGTCCGCCGCGCCGACGCGCGCTTCGCTGCTGGCCGGTGCCTCGAGCATCAGGGGCCGCTCGCCGCCGTATCGGTGTCGCGGCGGTCGTAGGCGCGGACGATCTTCGCCACCAGCGGGTGGCGCACCACGTCCTTGGCCTCGAAGAACTGGAAGCTGATGCCTTCCACGCCCTTCAGCACCTCGACAGCGTCGCGCAGGCCGCTTTTCTGGTGCTTGGGCAGGTCGATCTGCGACAGGTCGCCGGTGATCACCGCGGTCGTGCCGAAGCCGATGCGCGTCAGGAACATCTTCATCTGCTCGACCGTGGTGTTCTGCGCCTCATCGAGGATCACGAAGGCGTCGTTCAGCGTGCGTCCGCGCATGTAGGCGAGAGGCGCCACTTCGATGACGTTTCGTTCGATGAGCTTGGCGACCTTCTCGACGCCGAGCATTTCGTAGAGCGCGTCGTAGAGCGGGCGCAGGTAGGGGTCGACCTTCTGCGACAGGTCGCCGGGCAGGAAGCCGAGCTTCTCGCCGGCTTCGACCGCGGGGCGCACCAGCAGGATGCGTTGCACCCGCGAGTCAGCCAGGGCCTCGACGGCGCTCGCGACCGCGAGATAGGTCTTGCCGGTGCCCGCCGGGCCGATGCCGAAGTTGATGTCGTGGGTGGCGATGGCATGCAGGTAGGCCGCCTGGTTGGCGCCGCGCCCGCGGATGGTGCCGCGCTTCACCTTGATGGCGACGTCCTGCGGCGCGTGGCCGAGGTCGCGCTCGGTGGTCGTTGCGTCGTCGGCGCCGAGGCGCACGTGGATGCTCTCCGGCGTCAGCACTTCCGATTCGCTGTCGGCCCAGAGCTCGCGCAGCAGGCGTTCGGCGGCCTGCGCCGCCTTCTCGGGCCCGGTCACGCGAAACACGCCCCCGCGGTTGGCGATCTGCACGCCGAGCCGCAGCTCGATTTGCCGCAGGTGCGCGTCGAGCGGCCCGGCGAGGTTGGCGAGGCGCTCGCCGTCATCGGGCTCGAGGCTGAAATCGCGGTGCTTCGCGGCGTCGTCGGCCATCAGGCCGCCACCGTCTCGCGGGTGACGATTCGCCCACGCAAGCTGTTGCTCATCGCGTCAGTGATCTCGACATCCACAAATTGCCCGATCAGCCGCGTGGGGGCGGCGAAGTTCACGAAGCGCATGTTCTCGGTGCGGCCGGTCACTTCCGCCGCGCTCTTCTTCGACACGCCCTCGACCAGCACGGTCTGCACGGTGCCGACCATGGCCTGCGAGATCTTCCGCGCGTTGGCGGTGATCGCGTCCTGAAGGCGGGCCAGGCGCGCGCTCTTGACCTCGGCTGGCGTGTCGTCCGGCAGGTTTGCGGCCGGCGTGCCCGGGCGCTTGGAGTAGATGAAGCTGAAGCTTTGGTCGAAGCCGATGTCCTCGATCAGCTTCATCGTCTGCTCGAAATCGCGGTCGGTTTCGCCCGGGAAGCCGACGATGAAGTCCGAGCTCAGGCAGATGTCCGGCCGCGCCTCGCGCAGCTTGCGGATCTTGGCCTTGAACTCCAGCACCGTGTGGTTGCGCTTCATCGCGGTCAGCACGCGGTCGGAGCCCGACTGCACCGGCAGGTGCAGGAAGGAGGCCAGCTTCGGCACGTCGCGGTACGCCTCCACCAGCGAGTCGGTGAACTCCATCGGGTGCGAGGTCGTGAAGCGGATGCGGCCGATGCCCTCGAACTCGGCGATGGCGCGGATCAGGTCGGCGAGGTCCGCGATGCCGCCATCCTCGGTCGCGCCGCGGTAGGCGTTGACGTTCTGGCCGAGCAGGGTGACCTCGCGCACGCCCTGGTCCGCGAGCTGGGCCACTTCCACCAGAACATCCTCGAAGGGCCGGCTCACTTCCTCGCCACGCGTGTAGGGCACCACGCAGAAGGCGCAGTACTTGCTGCAGCCTTCCATGATCGAGACGAAGGCGGTCGGTCCTTCCGCGCGCGGCTCGGGCAGCTTGTCGAACTTCTCGATCTCCGGGAACGAGATGTCGACCTGCGGCCGGCCGGTCTCGCGCTTGGCGTCGATCAGCTGCGGCAGGCGGTGCAGGGTCTGCGGGCCGAACACGACGTCGACGAAGGGCGCGCGCTTGATGATCGCTTCGCCCTCTTGCGAGGCCACGCAGCCGCCGACGCCGATCACCAGGTTCGGGTTGGCCTTCTTGAGTTCCTTCCAGCGGCCGAGCTGGGAGAACACCTTCTCCTGCGCCTTCTCGCGGATCGAGCAGGTGTTGACCAGGATGACGTCGGCGTCCGCCTCGTTCTCGGTGAGTTCGAGGCCGTGTTCGGCGGCGAGCACGTCGACCATCTTGGTCGAGTCGTACTCGTTCATCTGACAGCCGTGGGTCTTGATGAAGAGCTTGCCGGGCATACGGTGCTTACTCCGTTCCGGTGGATGGGGCGCCGATTGTACGGCTTGAACGTACGCCCGGGCCGGCGCTGCGCCCCGCCCAGGGCTTGGCAGCCGGGCGGGGCGGGGGGACACTGCGCGCCATGCGTCTTGCCCGTCTCCTGCCGTCCGCCTCCACGCCCCTCGCGGCTGGCCTCGTCGCGCTCGCGCTGGTCGCGTGCTTCGGCGCGGTACCCAGCGTGCAGGCCGGCACGCTGTACCGTTGCGTCGGGCCGGACGGCAGGTCGCACTACGGCAGCCGCCGGCAGTCGGGCATGACCTGCACGGTCGCCGCGACCTACCGGCCGGACCCGCGTCCGGCCATCGCGCCGAAGCCGGCGCCGCCGCCGACGGAGGCCTCAGCGGGCGCCTCGTCCGCAGCGACCGACTCCACGGTCGCGGCCGCCGCGCCTGCGTCCGGTTCGCCCCGCCGCGTCGAGTTCCTCGCCCGCCCCGGCGCTGCGCCCGCACCAGCGCCGGTGGCCGCTTCCGCGCGCGGCGCGCGGGTCACCCGAGGTGCCGTCTACACCTACACGAAGGACGGCGTGACCCACTACACCAACGTCCGCCCGCAGAACGCC
>JBOFQO010000382.1:0-2094 GCA_051660925.1 Silanimonas sp.
CCGCCGCCGCCGCCGGCCAAGACGGCGATGTTCACCAACCCGGAGAGCTTCAGCTTCGTCGGCGCGGCCTGGTACAGCAACGAGGATCATTTCGAGAAGCGCAAGTTCGACGAGTTCGTCGAGGACGGCCCGCTGAACAAGACGGTGACCGACGGCTGGATCGCCATGCTGCAGCATCACTTCGCGTCGGCCTGGGTGCCGCCGAAGGGCCAGCCGCAGGTGTTCTCGCTGCATGCTGTCGACGGCGGCCGCTTCGCCGCGCGCAGCGTCGGTCAGGCGGTGATCGTGCCACCGGGCGGCAGTGATCGCGTCGAACTCTCGCTGTGGGTCGGGCCGAAGCTGCAGGATCCGATGGCTGCCGCGCATCCGTCGCTGCCGCTGAGCCTCGACTACGGCATCTTCAGCTTCCTCGCGCAGCCGCTGTTCTGGGTGCTGAACTGGCTGCATGGCCTGTTCGGCAACTGGGGCTGGGCGATCATCGGCATCGTCGTGATCCTGAAGCTGCTGCTGTATCCGGTCTCCGCCAAGCAGTACCAGAGCATGGCTCGCATGCGCGCCGTCGCGCCGCGCATCGAGCAGCTCAAGGAGCGGTACGGCGAAGACAAGATGAAGTTCAACCAGGCGATGATGGAGCTGTACCAGAAGGAGAAGATCAATCCGCTGGGCGGCTGCTTGCCGATGCTGGTGCCGATCCCGATCTTCCTCGCGCTGTACTGGGTGCTGCTGGAATCGGTCGAGCTGCGCCAGGCGCCGTGGGCGCTGTGGATCGAGAACCTCACCGCGCCCGACCCGTACTTCATCCTGCCGGCGCTGAACCTCGCGGTGATGTGGGCCACGCAGAAGCTGACGCCAAGCCCCGGCATGGACCCGGTGCAGAAGAAGGTGCTGCAGTGGATGCCGGTGGTGTTCGGCGTGATGTTCGCGTTCTTCCCGTCCGGCCTGGTGCTGTACTGGCTGACCAACGGCTTGCTCGGCCTCGCCCAGCAGTGGTGGATGACCAAACGCTATGGCGGTGCCGCGACGCCGGTGCCGACGAAGGCGAAGTGAGCCGACACCTATCGCGTGATGCGATGACGGGGCCCGCGCAAGCGGGCCTCGTCGCATGCGGCGATCGTCCACGGCGAAGCTCCGCGCTAGGCTGCCGGCCATGAGCACGCGCGACACCATCGTGGCCATCGCATCGGGTCATGCGCACGCCGGCATCGGCGTGGTGCGGTTGTCCGGCCCGCGAGCGATCGCCATCGCCGAAGCGCTGTGCGATGCCGCCGGCGACCGCTTCGCGCCGCGGCGAGCGCACTACCGCCGCTTCCACGACGGCGGAGGCGAGGTCATCGACGATGGCTTGGTCATCGCCTTCCCCGCGCCGCGCAGCTTCACCGGCGAGGATGTCGTCGAGCTGCAGAGCCACGGCAACCCGCGCCTGCTGGCCCGCCTCGTTGCGCGCTGCATCGCCCTCGGCGCGCGCGCCGCGCGGCCGGGCGAGTTCAGCGAACGCGCCTTCCTCGAAGGCAAGCTGGACCTCGCCCAGGCCGAGGCGGTCGCCGACCTGATCGCGGCGTCCTCCGATGCGGCGCTGCGGGCGGCACGACGCTCGCTGGACGGCGTCTTCAGCGCGCGCGTCGACGCGCTGGTGGAGGCGCTAACGCGGCTTCGCGTGCATGTCGAGGCGGCGATCGATTTCCCTGAGGAGGAGATCGACTTCCTCGCCGCCCCGGAGCTGGCCGCGCGGCTTTCGCAAGTTGAGGCGATGCACGCGGCGCTGCATCGCGATGCCGCCCGTGGCTTGCGCCTCGTCGACGGCCTGCACGTGGTGATCATCGGCGCGCCAAACGCCGGCAAGAGCGCGCTGCTGAATGCGCTGGCCGGCGCCGAGCGCGCCATCGTTACGCCGATCGCCGGCACCACACGCGATGTGCTGCGCGAGGTGCTGCGCGTCGACGGCGTCGAACTCACCTTGGTCGACACCGCCGGGCTTCGCGATACGACCGATGTGGTGGAGGCCGAGGGCATCCGCCGCGCGCGCGCCGAAGTCGCGAAGGCCGATCTGGTGCTGGCTGTTCTCGACGACCGCGACGCTGACGTGGGCATGGCGCG
>JBOFQO010000383.1:0-4021 GCA_051660925.1 Silanimonas sp.
TCCGCGCTCACGGGAATCGGTCATGCAGGGCTGCATATCGACCGCAAGTCTCATCGAAACACTCTCTCCGCTCAATAGTCTGACGACTTAGCCGGCCAGCCGCCGCAGATCCGCATCCACCATCATGGTGATGAGCTGCTCCAATGACGTTTTCGGCGTCCACCCCAGCTTCGCCTTCGCCTTGCCGGGGTTGCCCAGCAGTACGTCGACTTCGGCGGGACGGAAGAACGCCGGGTCGATGACGAGGTGGTCATCCATCGACAGGCCGACGTGGCCGAACGCGATGCGGCACATGTCGCGGACCGTCGTCGTGAGGCCGGTGGCGACGACGTAATCGTCGGCTTCCGGCTGCTGCAGCATCAGCCACATGGCTTCGACGTAGTCACCGGCGAAGCCCCAGTCGCGCTTCGCATCGATGTTGCCGAGACGCAGCTCCTTGGCCTTGCCCAGCTTGATGCGGGCGACGGCGTCGGTGACTTTGCGGGTGACGAACTCGATGCCGCGCAGCGGCGACTCGTGGTTGAACAGGATGCCGCTGGAGGCATGCATGCCGAAGCTCTCGCGGTAGTTGACCGTCGCCCAGTGGGCCATCAGCTTCGCCACGCCGTAGGGGCTGCGCGGGTAGAAGGGCGTGCGCTCATCCTGCATCTCGGCCTGGATCAGGCCGAACATCTCGCTGGTCGACGCCTGGTAGAAGTGCGCCTGGGGATTGACGATGCGCACGGCCTCGAGGACGTTCAGCGCACCGACGCCGTCCACCTGCGCGGTGAGGATCGGCTGCTGCCACGAGCTGCCGACGAAGCTCTGGGCGCCGAGGTTGTAGACCTCGGTCGCCTTCGAGCCCTCCATCGCGCGGATCATCGAGGACAGATCGGTGAGGTCGCCGTCGTGCAGGCGGACGTCGCGCTCGCAGCCCAGCTCGCGCAGGCGCCAGAGCGTGTCGGTGCTGCGACGCGGCAGCACGCCATGGACCTCGTAGCCCTTCTTCAGAAGCAGCTGGGACAGATAGGCCCCATCCTGCCCGGTGATGCCCGTGATCAGGGCGGACTTCGTGCTCATTCAGTGGCTCCTTGCGTGTTCAAGAATGTCGGAAAGCGTGGTGTCGAGATCGAAGCGCGGCGTCCAGCCGGTGTCCTCGCGAAGGACGCTGGCGTCGCCGGCCATTCGGCGCTGTTCGGCGGGCCGCAGCTTGGTGGGGTCCTGCCGCACTTCGACGTCGACGCCGGCCAGCGCGCAAAGGCGGGCCAGCAGGTCGCGGATGCGACGTTCGACGCCCGAGGCGACGACATACGTCGCTCCCGGCCGGCCGGCGCGGAACATCGCGGCATAGGCACCGACGACGTCGCGCACGTCGAGGAAATCGCGGGTGGTGTCGATGTCGCCGGCGTCGATGACCGGCGGCTTCTCGCCCGCGGCGATCGCCACGACCTGGCGCGCGAGCGCGGGCAGGACGAAGCGCGCGTCCTGCCCGGGACCGACGTGGTTGAACGGGCGGGCGATCAGCGCGTCGAGCCCTTCCGCGCGATGGAAGGCGAGGCACAGCTGCTCCGCGGCGACTTTGCTGGCTGCATACGGATTTCGCGGCGAGGCCACCCGCGCCGGGCCGACGGGCAGCTCGGCTTCGGGTACGAGCCCGTAAACGTCGCCGGAGCTGGCGTAGAGGAATCGCCCCTTGAAGCGCCGCCGACGCAGCGCGTCGACGAGGTGGACGGTGCCCTGCACGTTGATGGCGAAGGTTTCCGCGGGGTCCTCGAACGCGCGCGGGACGAAGCTCTGCGCCGCGAGGTGCAGCACGAGGTCGGGCTGCATGGCGTCGACGACATCGCGCACGGCGGCCGCGTCCCGAAGATCCGCGCCCGACGGCCAGGCGTCGAACTGGACGTCGCCGAAGCCGCCCTGCCCGACCGAGGTCGCGACATGGCGACCGACGAAACCGGACGCGCCGGTGACAAGCAGTCGCTTCACGGCCTGCGCCCCAGAACGGCGTAGTCGGGTGCCGCGGAGAACCGCTGCGACATCGCGTTGATCGTTGCGGCACCCGGCAACGCCGGATCGACCGGACCCGGCCAGTTCAGCTCGCGGCCGACCGTCAGGCGTTCGATGCGGACGGCATGGAAGCCCCGCGACTCGACGATCCAGCGCAGCGCTTCCGGCGGAATCGGATTGCGGTGCGTGGGGTCCATGTAGAACCAGCAGGCACCGACGTCGACGTTCTCCGGGTTGGGGGTTTCCAGCAGGATGAGCCCGCCGGGGCGCAGCACGCGCCTGGCCTCGTCGAGCAGCGCGACGACCATCTCGAACGGAAGGTGCTCGACGAGATGCATCGACGTCAGGGCGCCGATGCTCGACTCAGGCATGGCGCGCAGGGCCTGCAGCGCATCGGCATGTTGGACGTCGAGTCCGCGGCCGGTGCAGGCGTCGACGAACAGCCGGTTCAGGTCGACTCCGCGCCCATGCATCTCGGCGTCGCGAAGCATCTCCAGCCATTCACCGCGGCCGCAGCCCACGTCGAGCACCGGCGCCTCCCGCGTTCCCGCGCCCGCCTCACGCACCCAATCGAGGTAGGGGGCGATCCGCGAATGGATGAGTTCTCGCGAGCCGCGGAAACGATCCTCGAAGGCAGCGTAAAGCGCGTCGAAGGATTCCGCGCGTGCGGCGTCCTCCTCGCGACCGGAAACGATCGCCGCTTCCACGGGCCGGACCCTCGCGTCCAGCGCCTCGAGGCGTTGGCCAAGGCGCTCGGCATCCTCGAGCATGCGCCGTTCGAACACCGACGCGGTCGAATGCTGGCGACGGAGCTGTTCGAGCTCTTCCTTGAGGCCTTCGACAACCACGACGAGGCCTTGGTGCTGATGGCCCACGTCATGGCGCATGACGGCGTCCCAATCGGACATGCGCTGGCCCAAGGCCGATTCGACGGCGGCGAGGGCACTGCCGAGTGCTTCCATGCGCGACGCCGCGCCTTCGAGCGACTGGCGCACCTCATCCCGATGCTGTGCCAGCGGCTCGATGCGCTGGCCGATCTCTTCGCGAACCGCGCCGACCATGCCTTCCAGCTGCGCGCGCTGGGCCGCCGCGTCGGCGCGCAATTCCGCCAGCTGGCGCTCCTGCGTTTCGATCGCGAGACGCGGCCCGGCGATGCCCGCGGCGAGCTCCTTGCGCCACTCCACGCCGAATGCCGCGTACTGGGCGCGCGCGGCAGCCAGTTCCGACG
Organism: Silanimonas sp.; assembly: GCA_051660925.1. GTDB lineage: Bacteria > Pseudomonadota > Gammaproteobacteria > Xanthomonadales > Xanthomonadaceae > Silanimonas. The sequence goes on from JBOFQO010000383.1 coordinate 3,215, forward strand.
CCAGCGCATCGGCGCGCGCTTCCGCGGCAGCGGCGCGGGCCTCGGCGCGGCGCGCGGCGTTCGCGACGGCCTCGAGGGCATCGCGAGTGGCCAAGCCGTCCACCGCCTGCGACCCGCGACGCTCCCGCGTCGACTGCGTTTCGCCGACGGCGGCGACGGCCACGCCCAAGCGCGCCGCGAGGCCGTCGATCGCCTCGCGGTGGCGCTGTTCGCGTTCATCCGCTGCGTGCTGCTGGTTGCGCAGGCATGCGTCCAACTCGCCGATGCGGGACTCGAGCAGGTCGAGGTCGGCGCGTTTCGGCATCCCGGCGAGCGATTCCGACCAGGCCTGCTCACGGCGCGCGGTCTCGGCGTCGCGGGCACGCCACGCGTCCTCGATGCTGCCAGCGATCTGGTTGATCAGCTGGCCTGTTTCCTGGACATCACGGCCCTGGGCGGCGTCGTGCAGGTTCAGGCGATGCTGGAAGGCGCCCAACCGGAACACGCCCTGCGCCCAGCGCAGGAGCCTGCCGAGGAGACGCTGTCGACCCCACCGCTGTAGCGTGTAAGGCACCAGCAAGCCGTCGACGTGGACGCCACGCTGGCGGCCCTCGGGCGAAAACCGGATTTCGCCGATCACTTCGACCTTCGACAGCTCGCCGCGACGCAGCCGGTCCAGATAGTGCGTGAACCCCGCCGGATCGGGCGGGCGGCGCAGCACGACGCGATAGCACTGTTCGACGAAATCGCGGTCGGCGAAGACCAGCAGGTCTTCCAGGCGGTACTCGCTGCGATACGCCATTCGGGCCACCGCCGGGGCCCAGCGCG
>JBOFQO010000384.1:0-3758 GCA_051660925.1 Silanimonas sp.
AGGTCGACGATCTCCAGCACGTCCTCCAGCGTCAGCGGCTCGAAGTACAGGCGGTCGGAAGTGTCGTAGTCGGTCGAGACCGTCTCCGGGTTGCAGTTGACCATGATGGTCTCGAACCCGTCCTCGCGCAGCGCGAGCGCCGCGTGCACGCAGCAGTAGTCGAACTCGATGCCCTGCCCGATGCGGTTGGGGCCGCCGCCGAGCACCATGATCTTGTCGCGGTTCGTCGGATGGGCTTCGCACTCGTCCTCGTAGGTCGAGTACATGTAGGCGGTCGACGTGGCGAACTCGGCCGCGCAGCTGTCGACGCGCTTGTACACCGGGCGCACACCGAAGGCGCGGCGCAGGGCACGCACGGCCGACTCGTCGCTGCCCACCAGCTGGGCGATGCGCGCATCCGAGAAGCCGGCACGCTTGAGAGCGCGCAGATGCGGCTTGTCGAGGCCGGCGATGCCCGCCGTGGCCACGTCGCGCTCCATCGCGATGATCTCCTCGATCTGGTCGAGGAACCATGGGTCGATATACGAGAGCTTGTAGACGTCCTCGACCGACAGACCCGCGCGGAAGGCCTCGCCAACGTGGAACAGGCGCTCGGGGCGCGCGTCCTTGAGCTCGCGCTTGATGCGCACCAGCCCCTCTTCGCCACGCTCAGCATCACCCGTCGGGTCGAAGCCGACCTTGCCGATCTCCAGGCCGCGCAGGGCCTTCTGCAGCGACTCCTGGAAGGTGCGGCCCATGGCCATCACCTCACCCACCGACTTCATCTGCGTCGTCAGACGCGCATCGGCGGCAGCGAACTTCTCGAAGGCGAAGCGCGGGATCTTGGTGACAACGTAGTCGATCGAGGGTTCGAACGAGGCCGGGGTCAGGCCGCCGGTGATGTCGTTCTTGAGTTCATCCAGCGTGTAGCCCACCGCGAGCTTCGCCGCGATCTTCGCGATCGGAAAGCCCGTGGCCTTCGAGGCCAGCGCCGAGGATCGCGACACGCGCGGGTTCATCTCGATGACGACCACGCGGCCGGTCTGTGAGTTGATGCCGAACTGCACGTTCGAGCCGCCGGTGTCGACGCCAATCTTGCGCAGCACGGCGATGCTGGCGTCGCGCAGGCGCTGGTATTCCTTGTCGGTGAGGGTCTGCGCCGGTGCCACAGTGATGCTGTCGCCGGTGTGCACGCCCATCGGATCGAGGTTCTCGATCGAGCAGACGATGATGCAGTTGTCCGCGGTGTCGCGGACCACCTCCATCTCGAACTCCTTCCAGCCCAGCACCGACTCCTCGACCAGCACTTCGCCCACCGGCGACAGGTCGAGGCCGCGCTTGACGATCTCCTCGAACTCCTCGCGGTTGTAGGCGATGCCGCCGCCGGAGCCGCCGAGCGTGAAGCTCGGGCGGATGATGGTCGGGTAGCCGACGGTGGCCTGAATCTCGACCGCCTGCTCGAAGCTGCGCGCCACGGCGGCCTTCGGGCACTCAAGGCCGATCTCGCCCATCGCCACGCGGAACAGCTCGCGGTCCTCGGCCATGCGGATGGCCTCGCGCGAGGCGCCGATCAGCGCGACGCCGTACTTCTCCAGCGTGCCGGCGTCGGCCATGTCGAGCGCGCAGTTGAGCGCGGTCTGGCCGCCCATGGTCGGCAGCAGGGCGTCGGGCTTTTCCTTCGCGATGATGCGCTCCACCGTCGCCGGGTTGATCGGCTCGATGTAGACGGCGTCGGCCATCTCCGGGTCGGTCATGATCGTCGCCGGATTGCTGTTCACCAGCACGACGCGGAAGCCTTCTTCCTTCAGCGCCTTGCAAGCCTGCGCGCCGGAGTAGTCGAACTCGCAGGCCTGGCCGATGACGATCGGGCCGGCGCCGATGATCAGAATGGTTTTGATGTCAGTGCGCTTCGGCATGTCAGCGGGCTCCTTGGCGGTGCGCCTGCATCAGCGCGATGAAGCGGTCGAACAGGCCGGCCACGTCGTGCGGGCCGGGGCTGGCTTCGGGACGGCCCTGGAAGCTGAAGGCCGGCACGTCGGTGCGCTCGATGCCCTGGTTGCTGCCGTCGAACAGCGAGCGGTGCGTCACGCGCAGGCTGGCCGGCAGCGTGTCCTCGTCGACCGCGAAGCCGTGGTTCTGGCTGGTGATCATCACGCGGCCGGTGTCGAGGTCCTGCACCGGGTGGTTGGCGCCGTGGTGGCCGAACTTCATCTTCAACGTCTGCGCGCCACTGGCCAGCGCGAGCAGCTGGTGGCCGAGGCAGATGCCGAAGGTCGGGATTTTCGCCTTGAGGATTTCAACAATGGCGGCGATGGCGTAGTCGCAGGGCGCCGGATCGCCGGGGCCATTCGACAGGAACACGCCGTCGGGCTTCATCGCCAGCACGTCGGCGGCGGGCGTCTTCGCCGGCACCACGGTGAGGCGGCAGCCGCGGTCGGCGAGCAGGCGCAGGATGTTGGTCTTGACGCCAAAGTCGTAGGCCACGACGTGGAACGTGCCGCTCGCCTTCGCGAAGCCGCCGCGGTCGAGGTCGAGCGAACCTTCCGTCCACTCGTGGACGCGGTCCGTGGTGACGACCTGGGCGAGATCGAGGTTCTTCAGCCCGGGGAACTTGCGTGCGGCTTCGATGGCCTTGTCCGCATCGATGTCACCCGCGGTCGCGCCGGCCATGAGCGCGCCGTTCTGCGCGCCGCGCTCGCGCAGCAAGCGCGTCAGTTTTCGCGTGTCAATCCCAGCAATCGCGACAACACCGCGCTTCGCCAGCCATTCCGGCAGCGCCTCGCGGTGACGCCAGTTGCTCGGGCGGCGCGGCACGTCGCGGACGATCAGGCCGGCGCACCAGACCTTGGCGGCCTCGTCGTCGTCCGGCGTGCAGCCGGTGTTGCCGATGTGCGGATAGGTCAGGGTGACCATCTGCCTCGCGTAGGAGGGGTCGGTCAGGACTTCCTGGTAGCCGGTGAGCGCGGTGTTGAACACCACTTCACCCACGGAAAGTCCGGGCGCACCGACGGAAACGCCCTCGAACACGGTTCCGTCTTCGAGCGCGAGGATGGCGGGTTGGGTCACGGGATCGCCTTTATCGGTGGGGTGACTCGCGCGCGGCGTGCGCTTCCCCTGCACCGGCCGTAGGCGGGCGCATGGGAGGGGAGTCAGGCGAGCCGGAATTCTAGCCGCGAAGCCCGCGCGATGCCAGCCGAAAGCGCCGGCCTCACGGAGCGTCGTTCAGGGCGCGGCGCTCGGCCGCCAGCCGCTCAGGCCCAGGCCTTGGCCGCGACCCAGTCACGCATGCCGTAGTGGCCGGCGCCCTGCCCGGCCATCCATTCGCCGACCGCCAGCGCGCCGCGGGCGAAGATGTCGCGCGAAGTCGCGCGATGTGCCAGCTCCACGCGCTCGCCGGTCGAGGCGAACTGCAGCCAGTGCTCGCCGACGATATCGCCGGCGCGCAGGCTGGCGTCGCGCGGGCGGGCCCCGCCCGCCTTTGCCGACGCGCCGAGCGCCAGCGCCGTGCCCGAGGGCGCGTCCTGCTTGTGCACGTGATGGCTCTCGACGATGTCGAGGTCCCAGCCCGGAAGCGCGCGCGCGGCGCGCTCGACGAGGTCGGACAGCACGGCCACGCCAAGGCTGAAGTTCGCCGCCCACAACACAGGAATCTGCCGGCTCGCCGCCTCCAGCGCCTTCAGCTGGGCGAGCGAAAGGCCCGTGGTGCCGCTGACGAAGGCCGCACGACGCTCGACGGCCAGCGCCAGCGCCGCATCGAAGGCCTCGGGCAGGCTGAAGTC
>JBOFQO010000385.1:0-15828 GCA_051660925.1 Silanimonas sp.
AGCCTACGCCGGTCGGCGGCGACGTGCAGCTGGGCTCAGTCGCCGTCGGGCAGCGCGTCGCCGGCGCCCTCGCCGCTCTCGCCGCACAGGCCGGCCAGCACCGCCGTGGCATAGCAGCCGGGAGGCAGGCGGAAGCGCAGCTCAAGCACGTCCGGCTGCGGCCACGACCACGCGAAGCCTTCGGCGCGGACGCGCAACGCGCGGCGTTCCTGCGAGAGCCCGGCCTCTTCGAGGCCCTTGCACAGCGCGGCCTCGTCGCCAGCGATGGCGGCCTCGAGGGCCAGGGCCGCACCGGTCGTGCGCAGCGTGCCGCGGCCCCACAATGGACCGGTGGGATGCACGTCGAACGCGGCGATCCGCGTCTCGAGATCGGGCGTCAGGGGTTCCGGGCCGAACACGCTCTTGCGGCCATCCAGCATGAAGACTTCGCCGTCGATGCCACGCTCCCAGCTCCCGTCGGCCACGCGCGCATCGAGCACGCGATTGAACAGCTCGGAGCGCGCGGCCGAAAGCAGCATCGAGCGCGTTTCGCGCCCGACCTTGGCGCCGGCGAACATCCGCCGCGCCTGCCCGACGTTGTCGCCGAAGCGGCCGAAGCGCTGCACGCCGAATCGGTTCGGCACGCCGCGCTCGGCGATCGCCTGCAGCCGCGAGTCGATGGCGACGCGCAGCGCGTCGCCCGGAACCTCACCTTCGGGGCCGCGCAGTTCGCGCAGGGTGATCGTGAATGCATTGCCGGCGAGGCCGCCGCGCGGCAGCTTGCGCGCGTGCCAAGTGTGCTCGATCACGCGCAAGCCGTCGCTTTCCAGCGCGGCGAGGTCGGGCGCCACGCGCTTCGGCAGGTGCACGGTGAAGCGCTGCCGCGTCACCGCCTGTTTGTCCTTCAGCCCGGCGTAGCCGATCGCCACCGGCGCAAGGTTCACCCAGCGGCACAGGCGCTGCACGACGTCGGTGGTGGCGAGGCCGCGCTTCTCGACCCAAAGGTGCAGGTGCTCGCCCTGCCCGCTCGCAGGCTCGGCGGCGATCTCTTCGACGACGAAGTCCTCGGGGGCGGCCTTGATGCGCGCCGAGAACAGGGCCGGCCCAAAGGGGCTCATGCGCGCACCCGCCGGCCCGCGACGGTCACTCGCGGCGCTCCAGCAGAACGACCGCCATCGCTGCGAGGCCTTCGCCGCGGCCGGTAAAGCCGAGCTGCTCGGTCGTGGTCGCCTTCACCGAGACGGCGTCGACGTCGATGCTGAGGTCAGCGGCCAGGGTTTCGCGGATCGCCTGCGCGTGCGGCCCGACCTTGGGGCGCTCGCCGACCACCGTGGCGTCGACGTTCCCGACCTGCCAGCCGCGCTCGGCGGCGAGTGCGATGCAGCGCACGAGGAAGCGCCGCGAATCCGCGCCCTTCCACTGCGGGTCGGAGGGCGGGACATGCTTGCCGATGTCGCCGAGGGCGAGCGCACCAAGAATCGCGTCGCAGAGCGCGTGGATCAGCACGTCGCCGTCGGAGTGCGCGACGATGCCCTGCGTGTGCGGCACGCGCACGCCGCCGAGCACGACGTGGTCGCCCGGGCCGAAGGCGTGGACGTCGAAGCCCTGGCCGATGCGGATGCCGCCGCGGGAGTTCGTTGCCATGCGGAAACCCTCAGGCGCGACCGTCGCCCATGCGACGGAGGATGGATTCGGCCACGACCAGATCGGCGGGCGTGGTGATCTTGATATTGTCCTCGCTGCCTTCGACCAGCAGCGGCTTCAGGCCAAGACGCTCAATGGCCATGGCTTCATCCGTGGCGACGACGCCAGCGCGCTCCGCCGATTCCAGCGCCCGCACCAGGCTGTCGCGACGGAAGGCCTGCGGCGTCAGCGCACGCCACATCGAACCGCGCGGCACGGTGGCCTCGACGCGGCCGTCGTCGCCGCCGCGCTTCAGCGTGTCGCGCACTGGGGCGGCGAGCAGCGCGCCGACCGGGTCGGACTTCAGCGCGGCGAACAGGCGCGAGAGATCGAGCGCCTTCAGGCAGGGCCGCGCGGCGTCGTGCACCAGCACCCAGTCGTCGGCGGGCACCGAGGCCGGCAGCGCGCGCAGGCCCGCCAGCACCGAATCGGCGCGCTCGCCGCCGCCAAGGCAGGTCAGGACGGGCTTGCCGGCCAGCTCGCGCCAGCCCGGCCAGCGCGGGTCGTTCGCGGAGAGCGCAACCATCACGCCGCTGACCGCCGGATGCGCCAGCACGGCGCGCAGTGTGTGTTCGATCAGCGGACGACCGAGCAGGTCGAGGTACTGCTTCGGCACGTCGCCGCCGAAGCGCGCACCGCGCCCGGCCGCGGGAACCACCACCCAGCTCATTCGCGGGGCTCGTCGGTCGCCGCCGTGCCGGTGTCGACCGTTCCGGCATCGGCGGCGGCGGCACTGGCATCGGCGCCCACCGGAACACTGGTCGCGGCCACCGGCGTCGTTCCGCCTTCAACCACACGATAGAAGGTCTCGCCCGGCTTGATCATGCCGAGCTCGGCGCGCGCGCGGTCCTCGACCGCTGCTTCGCCGGACTTCAGCTCAGCAACGTCGGCGGCGAGCGCCTGGTTGCGCTGCTCCAGCTTGGCGTTCTCCGCTTCCTGCGCGGCGACACGCGCCTGCAGCTCGGAGAGCTGCGCACGCCCGCCATCGCCGCGCTCGAGCTGCCAGAGCAGCACGATGGCCATGAGCGCGAGGACGGCGTGGGGCAGCCAGCGGCGGATCACGGACGGAGCGACTCGCGACTGAGGGATGGGCTCTTCAAGCGGACGATCAGCGCTTCAGGCGGGCGAAGGCGCCGCGACCGGCGTAGCGCGCCGTTGTACCGAGCGCTTCCTCGATGCGCAGCAGCTGGTTGTACTTTGCCACGCGATCGCTGCGACACAGCGAGCCGGTCTTGATCTGCGTCGCGGTCGTTGCGACGGCGATGTCGGCGATCGTCGTGTCTTCCGTCTCGCCGGAGCGGTGCGAGATCACCTGCGCGTAGCGCGCGGCCTCGGCCATTGCGATGGCCTGCAGGGTCTCGGTGAGCGTGCCGATCTGGTTGACCTTGATCAGGATGGCGTTGGCCACGCCCTGGTCGATGCCCTGCTTCAGGATCTTCGGGTTGGTGACGAACAGGTCGTCGCCGACCAGCTGCACGCGCTCGCCGACGGCCCGGGTGAGCTGGGCCCAGCCGTCCCAGTCGTGCTCGGACATGCCGTCCTCGATGCTGATGATCGGGTACTCGCGCGACCAGCCAGCGAGGAAGTCGACGAACTGCTCCGTCGACAGGCGCTTGCCCTCGCCGACCAGGTTGTACTTGCCATTCTCGAAGAACTCCGAGCTGGCGACGTCGAGGCCGAGCATCACGTCCTCGCCCGCCGTGTAGCCGGCCTTGCCGATGGCCTCAAGGATCACCTCGATCGCCTCTTCGTTCGACTTCAGATCCGGCGCGAAGCCGCCTTCGTCGCCGACGGCGGTCGAGAGGCCACGGCCCTTCAACACCGACTTCAGCGCATGGAAGATCTCGGTGCCCGCGCGCAGCGCCTCGGCGAAGCGGTCGAAGCCAACCGGCAGCACCATGAATTCCTGCATGTCGACGTTGTTGTCGGCATGCGCGCCGCCGTTGATGATGTTCATCATCGGCACCGGCAGCAGCGGCGAACGGTCACCGGCGAGGTGCCTCCACAGCGGCAGGCCGCGCGATGCAGCGACCGCATGCGCCGCGGCCATCGACACACCGAGCAGCGCGTTGGCGCCGAGCGTGCCCTTGTTCTCGCTACCGTCCAACGCGATCAGCTTGCCGTCGAGGCCCGCTTGGTCGGCGGCATCGAAGCCCTTCAGCGCGTTGGCGATCGCCGCGTTGACGTTGCCAACCGCCTTGGTGACGCCCTTGCCGACGTAGCGGCTCTTGTCGCCGTCGCGCAGCTCGACGGCTTCCTTGGTGCCGGTTGAAGCGCCTGAGGGAACGGCCGCACGGCCGGTGTGGCCGCTGGCCAGCGTGACTTCGGCTTCGAGGGTCGGATTGCCGCGGGAATCGAGGATCTCGCGGGCGTGGACGCGGGTGATGGCAGTGCTCATCGGCTCTTCGGTCTTCTTTGGATTCGAATCAGGGTTGCAGGTTGTTTTCGCGCGACTGGCGGCCGGCCTCGACGCTGGCGGCGGTGCGGGCAAGTTGCACACGCTGCCAGGCCAGCCGCAGGCGAATGGCGATCATCAACCCGCCAAGGGCCAGCAGGGCGAAAGCCGCGAAGCGGCCCGCGCCGGCGCCGGCCAAGCCCAGGGCCGCCAGGCCGACGGCGCCCACGGCACAGAGCAGCGCGACGATGCCCAGTCGCGCGCGTTGCCGGTCGATGGCGGCCAGACGCGCGTCGACGCCGTCGCCCGTCGAACTCACAGCATGTCCCCGCGCGCGAGGTCGCGCTTGGCGATGCGGTCGAGGTCCATCAGCGTCTCGAGCAGGGCCTTCATCTTGCCGAGCGGCCACGCGTTCGGCCCGTCAGACAGCGCCTTCTCGGGGTCCGGATGCGTCTCGGCGAACAGGCCCGCCACGCCCACGGCCACGGCCGCACGCGACAGCACCGAGACGAACTCGCGCTGCCCACCGGAGCGGCCGTCGAGGCCACCGGGCTGCTGCACCGAATGCGTGGCGTCGAACACCACCGGGCAGCCGGTCTCGCGCATGACCGCGAGGCTGCGCATGTCCGAGACCAGCGTGTTGTAGCCGAAGCTGACGCCGCGCTCGCAGGCCATGATCTGCGTGTTGCCGGTGGCCAGCGCCTTGGCGGTGACGTGCTTCATCTCCCAGGGCGACAGGAACTGGCCCTTCTTGATGTTCACCGGCTTGCCGGCGTTCGCCACCTTCTGGATGAAGTCGGTCTGGCGGCACAGGAAGGCCGGCGTCTGCAGCACGTCGACGACACTCGCCACTTCGTCCATCGGCGTGTATTCGTGCACGTCGGTGAGCACCGGCACGCCGATCTGGCGCTTCACTTCCGCCAGCACCTTCAGGCCTTCTTCCATGCCGGGGCCGCGGAAGCTGCCGGCCGAGGTGCGATTCGCCTTGTCGAAGCTCGACTTGAAGATGAAGGGCATGCCCAAGCTGGAGGTGATCTCCTTCAGCTGGCCGGCGACGTCGAGCTGCAGCTGCAGCGATTCGATGACGCAAGGCCCAGAAATCAAGAAAAGCGGCTGGTCGATGCCGACCTTGAACCCACAGAGTTCCATCAGGACGCTTCCTTCAGCAGTTTGCCGCCGGCCTGCGCCTTGAATTCGCGCGCCGCACGAATGAAGCCGACGAAGAGCGGGTGCCCGTCGCGCGGGGTCGAGGTGAACTCGGGATGGGCCTGGCAGGCCAGGAACCACGGATGCTCCGACTGCGGCAGCTCGATCATCTCGACCAGCAGGTCGTCCATCGACTTCGCGGCGATGACAAGGCCGGCGTCCTCGAGCTGGGTCCGGTAGCGGTTGTTGAACTCGTAGCGGTGGCGATGACGCTCGCCGACGACGTCCTTGCCGTACAGCCGGTGCGCCAGCGTGCCGGGCTTCAGGCGCTGCTCCTGCAGGCCGAGGCGCATCGTGCCGCCCTTGTCACTGCGCTCGTCGCGCTTCTCGACTTCACCGGTGGCCGTGCGCCATTCGGTGATCAGGCCGATCACCGGATGTGCGGCACCACGGTCGTTCTCGGTCGTGTTGGCGCCCACGAGCCCGGCCTTGTGGCGGGCGACGTCGACGACGGCGGCCTGCATGCCGTAGCAGATGCCGAAGTATGGGATGCGGTTCTCGCGCGCGTGCTGCGCGGTCGCCACCTTGCCCTCGAAGCCGCGGTCGCCGAAGCCGCCGGGCACGAGGATGGCGTCGACGCCGGCGAGCCCGCCGGTGCCTTCGGCTTCGACCTGCTCGGACTCCAGCCACTTCAGCTTGACCTGGGTGCGCTGGCGCAGGCCGCCGTGCTTCAGCGCCTCCGCGAGCGACTTGTAGGCGTCCTGGTGGTCGACGTACTTGCCGACGACGGCAACGGTGACCTCGTCGACCGGGTGCTCCATCGCGTCGACGACGGCGTTCCACTCACCGAGCTCGACCGGCTTCACCTGGCTTTCGAGGCGCAGGCGCTCGACCACGATCTGGTCGAGGCCCTGCTGGTGCAGCCAGCCCGGGATCTTGTAGATGTTGTCGAGGTCGACCGCCGAGATGACGGCGTTCTCCGGCACGTTGGTGAACAGGGCGATCTTGCGACGCTCGCCGTCCGGCAGCGGCTGCTCGGAGCGGCACAGCAGCACGTCGGGCTGGATGCCGATCGAGCGCAGTTCCTTCACGGAGTGCTGGGTGGGCTTGGTCTTCAGCTCGCCGGCGGCCGCGATGTACGGCACGAGCGTGAGGTGCATGAACAGCGCCTTGTCCGGGCCGCGCTCGGTGCGAATCTGGCGAATGGCCTCGAGGAAAGGCAGCGACTCGATGTCGCCGACCGTGCCGCCGATCTCGACCAGGCCGACGTCGAAACCCTCCGTGGCGGCGTCGATGCAGCGCTTGATCTCGTCGGTGATGTGGGGGATGACCTGCACGGTCGCGCCGAGGTAGTCGCCGCGGCGCTCCTTGCGGATCACTTCCTCGTAGATGCGGCCGGTGGTGACCGAGTTCTTCCGCGTCAGGTGCGTGCGGATGAAGCGTTCGTAGTGGCCGAGGTCGAGGTCGGTCTCGGCGCCATCGTCGGTGACGTAGACCTCGCCGTGCTGGAACGGGCTCATCGTGCCCGGGTCGACGTTGATGTAGGGGTCCAGCTTCATCATCGTCACGCGCAGGCCGCGCGCTTCGAGGATGGCCGCGAGCGAAGCCGCCGCGATGCCCTTGCCAAGCGAGGACACCACGCCGCCGGTCACGAAGATCAGGGGAGTCATGGGAAGAAACCGCGTGAAAGCGGCATTTTACCGGCTAAGGCGCCGGAGCGCGAACGCCCGGCCGCTGCGCCTTGATTCCACTGGCGCCGCCCCGCATCCTGCCGGCCTCGCGCGCGCCCGCAGCGGCCCTTCCGGCCCCGCCCCGCCGCTGACGATTCGCTGGACCCCGCCCAAGCATGAGCTCCCGCTACAACGCCGCCGACATCGAAGTCCTCTCCGGCCTCGACCCCGTCAAGCGCCGCCCCGGCATGTACACCGACACCACGCGCCCGAACCACTTGGCGCAGGAGGTCATCGACAACGCCGTTGACGAGGCCCTGGCGGGCCACGCCAAGACGGTCGAGGTGACGCTCTGGGCCGACGGCAGCTGCGAGGTGAACGACGACGGCCGCGGCATGCCGGTCGACATCCACCCGGAGGAGAAGATCCCCGGCGTCGAGCTCATCCTCACGCGCCTGCACGCGGGCGGCAAGTTCAGCGGCAAGAACTACGCGTTCTCCGGCGGCCTGCATGGCGTCGGCGTTTCGGTGGTCAACGCGCTCTCGACCAAGGTGATCGTGCAGATCCGCCGCGACGGCAGCGAGTACCGGATGGAGTTCCGCGACGGCGACCGCTTCTCGCCGCTGGAGACCATCGGCACGGTCGCCAAGCGAAATACCGGCACCCGCGTGCGCTTCTGGGCCGATGCGAAGTACTTCGACACGCCGAAGTACAACCTGCGCCACCTGCGCCATCTGCTGCGCGCCAAGGCGGTGCTCTGCCCCGGCCTGAAAGTGACGCTGTACGACGAGGCCACGGCCGAGCGCAACGAGTGGTACTACGAGGACGGCCTGCGCGATTACCTGAAAGGTGAACTCGCGGCGCGCGGCGGCGAGCCGGATTGGCTCCCGGCCGACCTGTTCGTCGGCAAGCTGTCCAAGGAAGGCGAGATCGCCGAGTGGGCGCTGTGCTGGACGGCGGAAGGCGAGTGCCCGCAGGAGAGCTACGTCAACCTGATCCCGACCGCGCAGCACGGCACGCACGTGAACGGCCTGCGCTCCGGCATCACCGACGCGCTTAGGGAATTTTGCGACTTCCGCAACCTGCTGCCGCGCGGCGTCAAGCTCGCGCCCGAGGACGTCTGGGACCGCGCCAGCTACATCCTGTCCCTGAAGATGGGCGACCCACAGTTCAGCGGCCAGACCAAGGAGCGCCTGTCGTCTCGGCAGGCCGCGGCCTTCGTTGAGGGCGCGGCGCACGACGCCTTCTCGCTGTGGCTGAACCAGCACGTCGAGCAAGGCGAGGCGGTCGCGCAGATGGCGATCGCCCGCGCGCAAGCCCGCCTCAAGACCGAGAAGCAGGTCGTCCGCAAGAAGATCACGCAAGGCCCAGCGTTGCCGGGCAAGCTCGCCGACTGCATCCTGCAGGACCTCGGCCGCACCGAACTGTTCCTGGTCGAAGGCGACTCGGCCGGCGGCAGCGCCAAGCAGGCGCGCGACAAGGACTTCCAGGCGATCCTGCCGCTGCGCGGCAAGATCCTGAATACATGGGAGGTCGAGAGCGGCTCGGTGCTGGGCTCGCAGGAAGTGCACGATCTCGCGGTGGCCATCGGCTGCGATCCGGGCCACGACAACATCGAGGGCCTGCGCTACGGCAAGGTCGTGATTCTCGCCGACGCCGATTCCGACGGCCTGCACATCGCCACCTTGCTCTCGGCGCTGTTCCTGAAGCACTTCCCCGCCCTCGTGCGCGCGGGCCACGTGTTCGTGGCGATGCCGCCGCTGTTCCGCGTCGACGTGGGCAAGCAGGTGTTCTACGCGCTGGATGAAGAGGAAAAGCGCCTGCTGCTGGAGAAGATCGAGCGCGAGAAGATTCGCGGCCAGGTCACGGTGACGCGCTTCAAGGGCCTCGGCGAAATGAACCCCTCGCAGCTGCGCGAATCCACCATCCATCCGGACACGCGGCGCCTCGTGCAGCTGACCGTGGAAGATGCCGGCGAGACCAGCGCGCTGATGGACATGCTGCTCAGCAAGAAGCGCGCCGGCGACCGCAAGAGCTGGCTCGAGACCAAGGGCGACCTCGCCTCGCTCGAGGTCTGAGCCGCGGCGGATCGCGGCTCCGTGCCTCCGAAACGACGACGCGCGCCCAAGGGCGCGCGTCCTAGAGCCCAGCCCTTGGGCCGGGAGCTGTCCTTACTGACGCCGGCTCAGGCTGACGCTTCGGCTTTGCTAATCGCCAGCATCAGCACGGCGACAAGGCCGGCAACGAGGAAGCGGGCGAAGGACAGTCCGGGGGTCATGGCGGGGCTCCGTGCACCGGGCGGGCGGTGGTGGAGCCCGGTTAACGATAGATTTACACGCCGAAGATGACGGTGTGCTGACGAATCCGTCGTGATTTAGCGTGGATTTACCGTTCGTCGTCAGGCCATCGACGCCAGCGCCGCCTCGATCAGAGCCCGGACCTGCGCCTGCAGGGGCGCCGCGCGCGTGGGTTCGAACGCCCCGTCCGGCTCGCGCATGTAGGCGCGCTGCGCCGTCTCCAGCTGCACGGCCTCGACGCCTTGGTCCGGCTGGCCGTAGTGGCGGGTGATGTAGCCGCCCTTGAAGCGGCCGTTGAGCACCCACGAGAACCGCGACTGCGCCGCCAGCGCGGCCTGCAGGGCGGCTTCGGTGCCCGGCCGGCAGCTCGCGCCCGCGGCGGTGCCGACATTGAGTTCCGGCAACTCACCGTCAAACAGGAAGGGCACGGTCGAGGCGATCGAATGGCCCTCCCACAGCAGCACGCGGTCGTGCAGGCCACGAAGGCGCTGCAGCTCATCGGCCAGGGACTGGTGATAGGGCCGCCAGTAACGCTCGACGCGGCCGGCGATTTCGGTGGCGTCCGGCGCCTCGCCGTCGCGATACACCGGGTCGCCGCTGAAGCGCACCAGCGGACAGAGGCCGGTGGTGTTCTGCCCGGGGTACAGCGACGCATCGTCCGGCGGACGGTTCAGGTCGACCACGTAGCGCGAGTGCGTGGGGACGATCAGGGAGGCATCCAGCGCCTCGGCGATCGGGCCATAGAGCGTCGACATCCACCAGTCGGTGTCCGGCACCCGACGCGCCTCCGGCGTCATGCGGGCGGCGAGCTCGGCGGGGATGTGCGCGCCGTCGTGCGGCACGCTGATCAGCAGCGGCGCGCGGCCGCGGCGGAGGGTGAACAGGTCCATGCGCGGAGTGTCGCGCGGATCGGCCGCGACGGCGATGCGCGCCGCCGTTCAGTCGAAGCGCGTCACCGAATACGGCGCGGGATCGATCACCGGCTCGCGGCCGGTCATGAGGTCGGCGAGCAGGCGCCCGGTCACCGCCGACATGCCCATGCCCATCATCCCGTGGCCGACGGCGAGCCACAGCCCGGGCTGGCCGGGCACGCCGCCGAGGACGGGGAGGTCGTCCCAGGTCATCGGCCGCCAGCCGAACCATTCCTCACGCTTCACCGGGCCGGTCGGCTCGCGCAGCGCCGCGGCGGCACCGCGCTCCAGCGCGTCCAGGCGCGCGCGCGTCAAGCGATCGTCGTAGCCCGCGAACTCCATCGTGCTGCCGAGGCGAAAGCCGTCGTCCCAGGCCGTGACGCAGACCGAGTGGTCGCGAAGCACCATCGGCCGGCGCGGCGCCAGCGCCGGGCGCTCGTAGGTGATCGAGTAGCCCTTGCCGGGGATGATCGGCAGGCGCAGGCCGAGCGGCCGCGCCATCCGCGCGGCCCAGGGGCCGCTCGCCAGCAGCAGTTCGCGGGCGCGCCAGCGGCGGCCGTCGCGCGCGGTGGCGGTCCAGCCCTCGCCGTCAGGCGCGAGGCCGGTGATCTCGACGCCCTCGTCGATGGCGGCGCCGTCCTGGACGGCGATGCGGGCGAGTTCCGCCGTGTAGCGTTCCGGGCGGAGGTGCCCGTCGTCGGGAAAGAACAGCGCTCCGGCCACGCCCTCGCGAAGGGCGGGCTCCTCGCGCTCGGTGCGCGCGCCGCTCCATTCTTCGACATCGACGCCGTGGTCGCGCAGCAGTGCGTGGCTGCGGCAGCCCGCCTCAAACGCGGCGGGGTCGCGCCAGACGTAGAGCAGCCCGTCGCGGCGACGCCCGCAGTCGAGCCCGCGCAGGCGCACCAGCTCGCCAAGCAGGGCCTGCGACGCGTTGAGCAGCGCGGCCTTCGGCGCGATCGCGGCGCGGAACGTGCGTTCGTCGCAGCGCGCCGCGAAGCGCAGCAGCCAGGCCCACAGCGCCGGGTCGAAGCGCGGCCGCACGAGGAAGGGCGCGTCGGGCTTCCACATCCAGCCCAGCGCCTTGCCGATCATCCCCGGGGCAGCCAGCGGCAGCGCGTGGCTCGGCGTCAGCGTGCCGCAGTTGCCGCGGCTGGTGGCCGCGCCGAGGCGATCCCGCTCAAGCACGCGCACGCGACGACCCGCCGCCGCCAGGGCCTGCGCGCAGGCGAGGCCGATGACGCCGCCGCCGACGACCAGCACCTCATCCCGCACTTCAGGCATTGGCCATCCGACGCATCGGAGGCCAATGCAGATAGGTGCCGGCACGCCACAGCCACTCCATGGGGCCGTAGCGGAAGCGCGCGAGCCACCAGTGGCTGAAGGCCACCTGCGCGGCGAAGACGACCAGCACGATCGCCACCTGACCGGTGCGTCCGATTTCACCCCACAGGCCCAGGCCGTAGCCGTAGAACACGAGGCTCGCGATCACCGACTGCATCAGGTAGTTCGTCAGCGCCATACGCCCGGCCGGGGCCAGCAGGGCAAGCACCGAGCGCAGCGGGCCACTGGCCAGCAAGACGATGATCGACAGGTAGGCCAGCGCCAGCGGCAGGTTGCCGATGGCCATCACGCCGGTCGCGGCCGTGGACTCGGCGAAATCCTGGACGAGGTCAAACTGCGTGCCGAACGCGAGGCTCGCACCGACGCCCAACGCACCGAACAGCAGGCCGCCGATCGCGAGCTTGACGAAGAAGCCGCGGTTCGCCGCCGGGTCGGCCAGGCGTCCGGTGCCGGCCAGCCAGCTTCCGACGAGGAACACGCCCAGCATCATCGGCACCTGAAAGGCCGTGGCGCTGCTGAACAGGAAGCCGAAATCCGCGAGGCGCTGGGCGGTGATCTCACCAAATCCGCCATCGCGATAGACGGCCGCGGCGCGCTCGCCTTCGGCGACCATCGCGGCCATCTCTTCGGCGACCGGCGCCATCATCGATTCGGGCATGAACATCAGGCCGACGCCGCTGAGCACCCAGAAGCCGGCCATCAGCAGGTACAGCGAGGCGCCGACCACCCAGGCGGCGGTGCCGCGCACCCACATGAACAGCAGCAGGAACAGCGCGGTGATGGCGTAGGCGAACAGGACGTCGCCCACCCACACCAGCACCGCGTGCAGCAGGCCGAACACGGCGAGCAGCAGCGTGCGCCGCAGGTACATCCCGGCGAAGGGTCGGCTGGCCTGGGCGGCACGCTCGCGCATCAACGCGAAGCCCATGCCGAACAGCAGCGCGAACAGCACCCAGAACTTGCCCTGGACGAGGACGTAGATCGCCAAGCCCAGCGCCTGGTCGAGCCCGGAGGACGGCGTCACGCCACCCGCGTACGACTGCAGCGGCCGAGTGAAGAACTCGATGTTCATCAGGAAGATCCCGAGCAGCGCGAAGCCGCGAAGGATGTCCATCACGGGCAGGCGGTCGCGCTCGGCGGTGGGTGACACGGCAGTCGTATCGATCATCGGAGGCCATGCATGAGAACGCCCCCGAAGCCTAGGGGCTGCGGGGGCGTCGTGGCTACCGTACTGGCGGGGGCGTCAGTGCTCGACGCCGTCCTCGCCGTGCACGTGGCCGTGGTCCTTCTCTTCCGCGGTCGCTTCGCGCACATCGACCACTTCGACGTTGAAACTCAGGCTCTTGCCGGCCATCGGGTGGTTCAGGTCGACATCGACGACCGAGAGGCCGATCTTCTCGACGGTGACCGGGCGCGGGCCCATCTGCGTCGGCACAACGATCTGCATGCCCACCGCCAGCTTCTGGTCCTTGAAGTGCTTGCGCGGAAGGCGCTGCACGAGGCCAGGGCGGCGGTCGCCGTAGGCTTGGTCCGGCGTCACGGTGACGTCGAAAGTGTCACCGGCGGCGCGGCCGACGAGGGCAGCTTCGAGACCGGGAATGATGGCGTTGTGGCCGATCAGCACAGCCAGCGGCTCGCGGTCGCGCGAGCTCTCGATGGCCTCGCCACCCGCCTCCGACACGGTGTAGTGCAGGCGGACGACGTGGTCTTTCTCGATCTTCATGGGGATTCCAAAACTTGGGAAGGGGCGCTGGAAGGCAGCGCGCAGGTTGGGGCAGACTCCGCGGCCATGAACGGTCGCGACGCCCTGCCCCGCCATTATCCCGCCGCCCACGGCGCCGCGCCAAGCAAGGCCGGCTTACCGTGGCCTGCGTCACTGCTGCTGGCCGGCCTGCTGGCTGCCCTCGCCGGCTGCGCCAGCGTCGGCGAACGCGACGATGCCAGCGCCGGAAGCGCATCGGAGCCACGGCCGCTGCGCAGCCCCTACACCAGCGCGCCGAAGCCGCTCGACCTGCGCGCCGACGATGTGCTGATGCAGGCGATGGGGCTGATCGGCACGCCCTACCGTTTCGGTGGCACGACCCCGCAGCGCGGCTTCGACTGCTCGGGTTTCACGTCCTACGTGTTCCGCGAATCGGTAGGGCTGCAGCTGCCGCGCACGGCCAACGACCAGTTCGCCGGCGCCGGGACGCCCGTCGACAAGGACGCGCTGTCGGCCGGCGACCTGGTGTTCTTCCAGCACGGGCGCGGGCGTATCGACCACGTCGGGATCTACGTCGGCGAAGGCCGCTTCATCCATTCGCCGAGCCGCGGCGGTCGTGTGCGTATCGACGCGCTGGCCGCGCCGTACTGGACCCGCCGCTACCACGGCGCTCGGCGGCTGCTCGGCAACGCGCCCTGAGGGCGACGCGCCGCGGCTACTCCGGACGGCGCCACAGCCAGACGGCGACGACCGCCATGCAGGCCGTGCCGGTGGCGGCCATCCACCACTTCGGCGCGGTGGCGAACATGATCACGGCACACAGCGCCATCATCAGCACCGCCATGCGCTTGGCCTTGCGGCTGACGGCGCCGCGGGCCTGCCAGTCGCGCACCATCGGGCCGAAGACGCGGTGGTCGAGCAGCCACTGATGCAGGTGTCGCGAGCTCTTCGCGGCGGCCCAGGCGGCGACGAGGATGAACGGGGTGGTGGGCAGGCCCGGCAGGAAGATGCCGATCACGCCAAGCCCCAGCGCCACGTAGGCAAGGGCGATCCAGAGCCCTCGGCGCAGGTCGTTCCACATCGGCGCAGGATACTTGACCGACGTCATCGGGCCGCCGGGTTGCCCGGAGCACCCTGCCAGCCTTCCCAGGGAGCCACGACCATGTCGAACGCACCGACCATCCCCCCGCCGACCCACCTCGTGGTCGCCAGTGACTTCAGCGCCTGCGCCGACGAGGCGCTGCGACGCGCCGACGCGCTGGCCACCCGCCTCGGAGCGGCCCTGAGCCTGATGCACGTCGTCGAACCGCTACCCGTCGTGTCGACCTGGGGCGACCCCGGCAGCGTGGCGTGGATCGGCCTGGACGCGCTGCAGACCGCCGGCCTCGAACGCCTTCGGCAGCAGCACGCGCGGCTTCCGACGCTCGCGCATCCGAGCATCGCGCTGCATTGCTTGGTGGGCCAGCCACGGCGCGACCTCGGGGCATTGGCGGCGGAACTTGGCGGCGATTTGCTCGTGCTCGGCACCCACGCCCGGACCGGTCTCGGCCAGACGCTGCTCGGCACGACGGCGCAGGCCGCCGTGCACGCGACACCCCTGCCGCTGCTGGTCTGCCGCCGGCCGGCCGCCTCGCCTTGGCGACGTGTGCTCGGTGCATCGGATTTCAGCCCCAACGCCGAACGCGCGCTGCACTGGGCCACGGTGTTGGCGCCCACCTCGGAAAAACACCTGCTGCACGTGCATCCGTCTCTGCCCGAGGCGACCCTCGCTCTCGTCCAGCCCGACCCTGCGGCGCTCGAGCGCTTTACGGCCGAAGCGGAAAAGGCCGCTCTGGCGCGTTTCGAGACCCTGTGCAGCCGGCATGCCAGCTGGGTGGCGCATTTCCGTCGCGGCGACGTGGCGGACACCGTCGAGCGCGAGGCGGCGGCGCGCGGTGCCGACCTCGTGGTGATCGGCACCCGCGGCCCCGGCCCGTGGATCGGCGGGTTGCTTGGCAGCGTCGGGCAGCGCCTGCTGGCAGGGCTCGACGCCGACGTCCTGCTGGTGCAGGCGCCGCGCTGAAGCCGATGGCTCGCGGCTGAACCGGCCCGGCGCGGGGCTGGCGCGGGCCTCGCGCTTGCCGTAGGGTGCGCGGCTTCCGGTGCCGGGTGATCCAAGGTCCCCACGCCGGCCGCGCGCCTCGGCTTGTAGCCGTCGCCCCGGCCCTTCCGCCCGCCCAAGGGCACCGTCAGCGGTTCGTCCGCCCCCTCTCGCAGCGCGGTTCCAGGGAACGCTCCGGGTTATTCGCTTTTGGAGTGTTCTCTCATGAATTTCGAAACCCTCGGGCTTCGCCCCGAGCTGTGCCGCGCGCTTGCCACGCTGGGCTTCACGACCCCCACGCCGATCCAGGCCGAGGCCATCCCGGCCGCGCTGGAAGGCCGCGACCTGCTCGCCGGCGCCCAAACGGGCACCGGCAAGACCGCCGCCTTCGGCCTGCCGCTGCTGCAGAAGCTCGCCGCCGGCGAACGCACTCGCAGCCCGCGCGCGCTGATCCTCGCCCCCACCCGCGAACTCGCCCAGCAGGTGCACGACAACCTGCGCGACTACGCCAAGCACCTGTCGCTGAAGATGGCCGTCGTCTACGGCGGCGTTTCGCTGGTGAACCAGGCCAACACCCTGCGTCGCGGCGTCGACATCATCGTGGCCTGCCCGGGCCGCCTGATC
>JBOFQO010000386.1:0-7043 GCA_051660925.1 Silanimonas sp.
CTGGGTGTGGCGGGCGTGGCGTTCGTGGTCGCCGAGGCCTGGCGCCGCTGGGCCCTGCGGCGCGGCGTTCGCGACGTGCCGGGTCATCGCAGCAGCCACGGGATCGCGACGCCGCGCGGTGCGGGGGCCGGTATCGCGGTTGCGGCGGTGCTCGGCCTGCTACTCGTGCCAGCCAGCGTCGATCGGCACGCCGTCATCGCTGGGTTGGTGGTGGTGGCGGGTGTCGGACTGCTGGACGACGTCCGTCCGCTGTCGCCGATGCTGAAGTTCGCCGGTCAGGCCCTCGCGGCAGTGCCGATAGCCGTCGCGATGCCGCTCCCCGATGGCCTGTTGCCCGTCGCGTTGCCGGCGGGCCTAGCCGTGGCCGCCAGTGCCGCGTTGATCCTCCTGTTTGTGAACGCGTGGAACTTCATGGACGGCATCGACGGCATCGCCGCCATGGCCGCCGTCGCGGTCTGCGTGGGCGTGCTCGTCGCTGCGGGCGGCTCGCCGCTCGGCGGCGCACTCGCCTCGATCCTTTTGGCCGCGTGCATCGGTTTCTTGCCGCTGAACTTCCCGAAGGCTCGCGTGTTCATGGGGGACTGCGGCAGCCACGCGCTGGGCCTTGGCCTCGCGGTGCTGGTCCTCGCTGCGCCATCGGCGGAGTCGGCATGGGTGCCACTCGGCGCCAGCGCCGCCTTCCTCGTTGACGTGCTGGGCACGCTCGCACTGCGCGCCCGCGATGGTGAACGGCTGGCGTCCGCCCATCGCCGCCACCTCTATCAGCTCGTCACACGCTGCGGTTACAGTCATGCCCGCGTGACGACGGCCTACACGGCCTGGATGCTCGCGAGCGGAGGAGCAATGGCCATGGCGGAATCGGCAGGGATGAGCGGAATCGGCGCGGCGTGGGTGTTCGGCGTCACGGCGCTGGCATGGTGGGGCGGCGTCCGCCTAGCCACCCGGCAGCTCGAGGAGCGTGGCCTGTGGTGACGCCGGCGCGCCGACCGTGGCTCTCGATCAGCCGCGTGCTGGTGGTCGCCCACGACACGCTGATGGTCGTGCTCGCCTGGCAGGGCCTGATCGCGCTGCGCTATGCCTCGATCGGCGGTGCGCTGCCGGCGCACGGTTTCCTCGTCGAGACGGGCGTCGTCGTCGCGGTGCAGCTCACGGTGTTCTGGCGGATGGGCCTCTATCGGGGCCTCTGGCGCTTCGCGAGCCTGCCGGACCTGAAGAACATTTTCCTGAGCAGCGTCTTCGGCGGCCTGCTGGTCGCCCTGCTGCTGTTCCTGTTCCGCGACCGTGCCGACGGTGTGCCGCGGCTGGCGATCGCTCTGTATCCGCTGGCGCTCACGGTGCTCCTCGGGGCGCCGCGGCTGCTGTATCGGACGTGGAAAGACAGCCAGGCGCTGCGTGCGGCGGCCGGCCAGCGCGAGAGGCTGCTCGTCCTTGGTGCGGGACCCGCGGCGGAGAGCCTCGCCCGCAACCTGCAGCTCAGCGAGAAGTACCAGGTCGTCGGCTTTCTCGACGATGATCGCAGCATTCAGGGCGCGAAGATCTACGGCCTGCCGGTGCTCGGCCGGATCAAGGACCTCGAGCGGATCGCCGACGAGACCGCGGTTGGCCACGTCGCGATCGCGCTCGCCGGCGAGCAGAGCGAGCAGCTCGGCCGTATCGCCGCGCAGTGCGAACGTCTCAAGCTTCGCTTCAGCCGCATGCCGGCGCCCGAGGAAGTGCTGCAGGAGCAGTGGATGCACGGCGGACTAAAGGACGTCGCGATCGAGGATCTGCTCGGCCGCGACCCGGTGGTGCCGGACTGGGTGGCGATCCGCGAGTCGCTGGCCGGGCGCTCGGTGCTGATCACCGGCGCCGGCGGGTCCATCGGCTCTGAACTCGCGCGCCAGTCCGCCGGTCTCGGCGTCGCGCAGCTGGTGTTGGTCGAACGTTCCGAACTCGCCATCCACGAACTCCAGCTCGACCTGCGCGCCCGGTTCCCACGCCTGCAGGCCGAGTACGTGCTCGGCGACTGCGGCGACGAGGCCCTGATGCGGCGGCTGGTCCAGCATTGGCAGCCCGACGAGCTGTTCCACGCCGCGGCGTACAAGCACGTGCCGCTGCTCGAAGCGCAGCCGCGCGAAGCCGTGCGCAACAATCTTTTCGCCACCGAGGTCGTCGCCCGCGCGGCGGTGGCCGGCGGGGTCAAGACGCTGGTACTGATCTCGACCGACAAGGCCGTCAACGCGATCAATATGCTCGGTGCCAGCAAGCGGCTCGCCGAGCTCGCCTGCCTCGCGCGCTGCGAGGGTTCCGGGACGCGCCTCGTGACCGTGCGCTTCGGGAACGTCCTCGATTCCGCCGGCAGCGTCGTGCCGCTGTTCCGCGAGCAGATCCGCCGCGGCGGGCCGGTGACGGTCACGCATCCGGACGTCACCCGCTATTTCATGACGATCCCGGAGGCCTGCCAGCTGATCCTGCAGGCCACCACGCTGCGCGAGGCGTCGGGCATCTTTACCCTCGACATGGGCCGCCCGGTGCTGATCCGCGTGCTGGCCGAGCAGATGATCCGGCTGGCCGGCTTCACGCCGTACCGCGACATCGACATCAGCTACTCCGGCCTGCGTCCCGGCGAGAAGCTCCACGAAGAGCTGTTCCATGCCGACGAGACGTATTCGCAGACCGTACACCCGAAGATCTTCCTGGCCGAGCCGCGGCCGGTCGACCTGGCCGAGGTCGATGCCACCCTGAAGGCGCTGCGCCAGGCCGTGCAGCGCGACGACGACAGCGAGATCCGACGTGTGATCGCCGAAGCCATTCCCGAATTCGCCACGTCTTCCGGACGCATCACCGGGCCGTTCCGTCCGCAGGTCATCCGCGGCGGCCGCACGCCATGAGCCAGCGTGTCCGCTGCGCCGTGTTCCCGGTGGCGGGCCTCGGCACACGCTTCCTGCCAGCCACCAAGACGGTGCCGAAGGAGATGCTGCCGGTCGTCGATCGGCCGCTGATCCAATACGCCGTCGACGAGGCCATCGAAGCCGGCATCGACACGCTGGTCTTCGTGACCAACCGCTACAAGCATTCGGTCGCCGACTATTTCGACAAGGCCTACGAGCTCGAGCAGAAGCTCGAGCGGGCGGGGAAGTCGGAGCTGCTGGCGATGATCCGCGACGTCCTTCCACGCCACGTTCGCGCGGTGTTCGTGACGCAGGCGGAAGCACTGGGCCTCGGCCACGCGGTGCTGTGCGCGCGGCCGGTGGTGGGCGACCAGCCGTTCGCCGTGCTGCTGCCCGACGATCTGATCTGGAATCGCGGCCCCGGCGCCACGCGCCAGCTTGTCGAGCTGGCCGCGCTTGAGACCGCCAGCGTGATCGCCGTGCAGGACGTGCCGATCGAGCAGACGCGCAGCTACGGCATCGTTGCCACGCGCGACTTCACCGGCCGGCACGGCGAGATCAGCGCGATCGTCGAGAAGCCTCGGCCGGAAGAAGCGCCGAGCACGCTCGCGGTGGTTGGTCGCTACGTGCTGCAGCCACGCATTTTCGAGCTGCTGGAGTCGACGAAGCCCGGCGCTGGCGGCGAGATCCAGCTCACCGACGGCATCGCGGCCCTGCTC
Organism: Silanimonas sp.; assembly: GCA_051660925.1. Lineage (GTDB taxonomy): Bacteria > Pseudomonadota > Gammaproteobacteria > Xanthomonadales > Xanthomonadaceae > Silanimonas. The sequence continues at coordinate 3,590 of JBOFQO010000386.1, forward strand.
CGCGAGCAGAAGACGCTGGCCTACCGCTTCGACGGGCGCCGCTTCGACTGTGGCAGTCGCATCGGCCTGATCGAAGCCACGCTGCAGTACGCGCTGGAGGATCCCGACCTGCGCGACGCCGCGAAGTCACTGATGCGCCAAGCGCTGGCCGCGGGCTGATCGGCGGCGCTCAGAGGAACGCCGCGAGGAGCGCGGCGATGCCTCCCAGGGCGGCGACGGCGGCACCGAGACGCAGGCGACCAGTGATGCGCGCGATCTCGGTGTCCGAGAGCGGGCGGGGTGCCGGCCAGGACCCCGAAGGCGGCCACTGCCGTGACGCGCGCGTGTCGCGAGCGATGCGCCAAAGCACGCCCGCCAGCGCCGCGGCGACCAGCGCACCGAGCGCATACAAGCCGACGATCAGCCGCGACATCGCGTCAATCGCGACATCCGGGCTGAGCTGTCCCGCCAGCACGCGGCCCTCGAAGGCCCAGTGCAGCGCCCAGAGCAGGCCGACCACCACGCAGGCCCAGGCAAGGAGGATGAGGATGACGCGGGTCCGGTCCGGCGAGCTTGATGGCGGCATCGTCGATGGGAAAGATGCGAGGGGTCCGATGATGCTAGCGACTTCTCTGCCGCCCGCCCATGCCTGAAGCCGCCACTACCGACTACTACCGTGCCACGGCCGGACCCGAGCTGGAGATCACGCCGCTGCACGGCAAGGCATCGACGCGCGTCTGCGTGGTCGGCGGTGGTTTCGCCGGCCTCAACGTCGCCCTTGGACTCGTCGAGCGCGGCCTGACCGATGTCATTTTGCTCGAGGCCAACACGGTCGGGTTTGGCGCGTCGGGGCGCAACGGCGGCTTCGTGTTCGCCGGCTATTCGCGTGGCGAGGCCGACCTGCTTGCCGATCTCGGTCCCGATGCGGCACGCGCGGTGTATCGCCGGACGCAGGATGCCGTTGCTCTCGTGCGTTCGCGCATTGAGCGCCAGGCCATCGACTGCGATCGCGTCGACGGCGGCGTGTTGTGGGCCAACTGGTTCCGCGATCGCGAGGTCCTTGAGCGCCGCCGTCGGCTGCTGGAAACGCACTTCGACACGCATTGGCGGCCGGTGGATCGCGCCCGATTGCAGATGCAGGTGAAGAGCGAGCGCTACAGCGGTGCGCTATTCGAGCCGCAGGCCTTTCACTTCCATCCGTTGAAGTACGCACGCGGTCTGACCCAGACGCTGCGGCATCTCGGTGCGTCGATCCATGAGGGCAGCCCCGCGACCGCCCTCCATCGCGTTGGCGAAGGTTGGCGCGTGGACACGCCGCAGGGCGTCGTCGAGGCCGAGCACGTCGTGCTGGCTTGTGGCGGCTACCTCGCCGGACTGGTGCCGAAGGTCGATGCCTCGGTGCTGCCGATCGCCACCTACGTCATCGTCACCGAGCCGCTCGGCGGCCGCGCGGCCGAGGTGCTCGAGACGCAGGCCGCGGTCTACGACACGCGCTTCGCCTTCGACTACTACCGGCTGCTGCCGGATACGCGCCTGCTCTGGGGTGGACGCCTCTCGGGGCGCGACCGTGACGCGGGCGATGTCGAGCGCCTCTTGCGACGCGACGTGCTGCGGGTGTTCCCGCAGCTCGACGGTGTGCGCATCGACTACGCGTGGTCGGGGCTGATGAGCTACGCGCGGCACGAGATGCCGCAGATCGGCCGGCTGGAACCCGGGCTCTGGCACGCGCAGGCCTTCGGCGGCCACGGCGTGGCGCCGACCACCGTCGCGGGCGAAGTGCTGGCCGCGGCGATCGCCGAGGACGACCCGACCTGGCGCGAGTACGAGCGCTATGGCCTAGTCTCAGCGATGAAGCCCTTCGGCTTTGCCGGCGCGCAGGCGACCTACTGGTGGCTGCAGGCCAGGGACGCCTGGAAGGACTGGCGCGAGGGCAGGGCGGGCTAAGCGGCGGCGGACGAAGAAGAAAGGCCCGGCAATGCCGGGCCCTTGTTTCCGAGATCAGCCGTTCCCAAAGGAACCGCCGCATGGCTTAGAGGGCTTCGAAGATGCCCGCCGCACCCATGCCGGTGCCGATGCACATGGTCACCATGCCGTACTTCTGCTGGCGGCGACGTAGGCCGTGCACGATCGTCGCGGTGCGGATGGCACCGGTCGCACCGAGCGGGTGGCCCAGCGCGATCGCGCCGCCCAGCGGATTGACCTTCGACGGATCAATGCCGCAGGTGCGGATCACTGCCAGCGCCTGTGCGGCGAAGGCTTCGTTGAGCTCGATCCAGTCCAGTTGGTTCTGGGTCAGGCCGGCCTGCTTCAGTGCCTTCGGGATGGCTTCGATCGGGCCGATGCCCATCACTTCCGGGCGCACGCCGGCGACCGAGAAGCTGACAAAGCGGGCCAGCGGGGTGAGGCCGTACTGCTTGATGGCCTTCTCCGAGGCCAGCAGCACGCCGGCGGCACCGTCGCTCATCTGCGAGCTGTTGCCCGCCGTCACCGAGCCGCCCATGCGGAACACCGGCTTCAGCTTCGAAAGGCCCTCGACCGAGGTATCGGCACGCGGGCCTTCGTCGGTGTCGACCGCACGCTCGATCAGCTTGACGGTGTTGCCGCCCAGCACCGGCATGCGGGCGCGCACGTTGTAGGGCGTGATCTCGCTCTTGAACTCGCCGTTGGCGATGGCGGCCAGCGCCTTCTGGTGCGAAGCGGCGGCGAAGGCGTCCTGGTCCTCGCGGCTGACCTTCCACTCTTCGGCGACCTTCTCGGCGGTGATGCCCATGCCGTAGGCGATGGCGACGTGCTCGTTGTCGAACACGCTCGGGGCCATGGCCACCTTGTTGCCCATCATCGGCACCATGCTCATCGACTCGGTGCCGCCGGCCAACATCAGATCGGCATTGCCGAGGCGGATCTGGTCGGCCGCCAGCGCCACAGCCTGAAGGCCGGAGGAGCAGAAGCGGTTGATGGTCTGCGCGGCCACCGTGTTCGGCAGGCCGGCCAGCAGCACGCCGATGCGCGCCACGTTCATGCCTTGCTCGCCCTCGGGCATGGCGCAGCCGATGATCGCGTCATCGATCTGCGAGAGGTCAATGCCCGGAGCCTGCGCAACGACGCTACGCAGCACGTGGGCCAGCATGTCGTCGGGGCGGGTGTTGCGGAAAACGCCGCGCGGGGCCTTGCCGACCGGCGTGCGGGTGGCGGCGACGATGTAGGCGTCTTGAACTTGCTTGCTCATGGTTTGGTCCTCAATTCCGAAGCGGCTTGCCGGTCTTCAGCATGTGGCCGATGCGCTCCTGCGTCTTCGGCATCTGGGCGAGCGCGACGAAGTGCTCGCGCTCAAGGCGGATCAGCCAGTCCTCGTCCACGGTTGCGCCGCGGTCGATCTCGCCGCCCGACAGCACGGTGGCAATGCGTGTGGCGATCTCCATGTCGTGCGGGCTGATCATCCGGCCCTCGAGCATGTTCACCAGCATCATCTTGAAGG
>JBOFQO010000387.1:0-1613 GCA_051660925.1 Silanimonas sp.
CACGCGCGGCTCAGCGCGGCGATGAACCTCAAGCTGCTCGACCCGCGCCGCGTCATCGAAGCGGCGGTGCAGGCCTGGCGCGACGGCGCCGCGCCACTCGCGGCGGTCGAAGGCTTCGTGCGCCAGGTGCTGGGCTGGCGCGAGTTCATCCGCGGCATGTACTGGCTGCGGATGCCGGGCTTCCTCGACGACAATGCGCTCGACGCCCACGAGCCGCTGCCGGCCCTGTACTGGACCGGCGACACCGACATGCGCTGCCTGAGGGAGGCGGTGGGGCAGACGCTTGAGCACGGCTACGCGCACCACATCCAGCGGCTGATGGTGACGGGCCTGTTCGCCCAGCTCGTGGGCGTCGAACCGAAGCAGATCCACGCGTGGTACCTCGCGGTGTACGTCGACGCCGTCGAGTGGGTCGAGCTGCCGAACGTGCTCGGCATGAGCCAGTACGCCGACGGCGGGAAGATGACCAGCAAGCCCTACGTGGCGAGCGGCAAGTACATCGAGCGCATGTCGAACTACTGCGCGCATTGTCCGTTCGATCCCGCGAAGGCGACCGGCCCGAAGGCCTGCCCGTTCACCACGCTGTATTGGGATTTCCTCGACCGCCACAAGGCGCGCTTCGAAAAACATCCGCGCACCGCGCTGCAGTGGAAGAACCTCGCCCGCAAGCCCGAGTCCGAGATCGCTGAGATCCGCGCCGCCGCCACCACGCTGCGCGCGCGACTGCGCAGCCCGCTTCACACCCAGGGAGAATCCGCATGACGTCCACTTGCCTGATCACCGGCGGCTCCGGCGGCATCGCCCGCGTGCTTGCCGCGCGGCTGCGCACGCAGGGCTGGCGCGTCGCCCGCGCCGGGCGTTCCATCGAGCGCCTGGCCCCCGACGACGGCGACCTGCCGATCGAAGCCGACGTCGCAACGGAAGCCGGGGCCGTGCTCGCGGTCGCGGAAGCCAGCGCGAAGTTCGGCGCGCCGCCGTCGGCCGTGGTCAACGCCGCCGGCGCGATCCTGCTCAGCAGCATCACCCGCACCAGCGAAGCGCAATACCGCGACTGCCTCGCCGCCAACCTCGACACCGCGTTCTTCACCGCCAAGGCCTACGTCAGCGCGCTGCAACAGGCACAGAAGGAGGGCGGCAGCGGGGCAGGGCGATTGCTGCTGTTCTCGTCGGTGGCCGCGAGCATCGGCGTCGGCAACCACGCCGCCATCGCCATGGCCAAGGGCGCGATCGAAGCGCTGGTGCGCTCGCTGGCCGCCGACCACTCGGCCATGGGGCTGCGCGTCAACGCGATCGCGCCGGGCCTGATGGCCACCCCGCTGACGGCCAAGCTGGTCGCCAACGAGGCGTCGAAAAAAGCGATCAGCGCGCAATACCCGCTGGGCCGGCACGGCGAAGCCGCCGACGCCGCGCAGCTCGCGGCCTTCCTGCTGGGCCCGGGTGGCGACTGGATCAACGGCCAGGTCATCGCGTTGGACGGTGGCTTCACCGCGGTGCGGCCGATGGTCAAGGTGGCCGGATGAGCCGCGCGCTGGTCTGGTTCCGCCGCGACCTGCGGCTCGACGACCACGCCGCGCTGCAGGCGGCGCTGAAGGCCGGCCACGCGCCAGTGCCGG
>JBOFQO010000388.1:0-4376 GCA_051660925.1 Silanimonas sp.
ACCACCGAGGTCTACCCGGACAGCCCGCGGGCGACGCCCGCGCAGTGCGTCGACGCCCAGGTGACGGCGGTGCGGGCGGCGATCGATTACATGCTGGCCGAGAAGGCCTAGCCTCGGGATCAGTCATCCTCGAGCATGCCGCGCACGCTGGCTTCCAGCGGTGGCAAGTGGCGTTCGATCACCGAGAGGATCGCCTCGGCGTCGATTTCGCCGAGGTAGTTGTGCACCAGAATATTGCGGAAGCCGCTGATTTGCCGCCATGGGATGGCGGGATAGCTTGATTTCCGCTCCTCGGGAAGTCGCTGAGTGGCTTCCGCAAGGGTTTGCAGATTGCGCAGCGCGGCGTCGTAAAGAACGACGTCGTCGATGATGCTGCCCCGCGATTGGATGAGGCGTAGGCGATCAATGGCGTCGAGGATGTGGCGCGCGTAGGCCGTCCAGTCCTTGCTCACAGGTCGACGGCCTCGGCGGTGACCGTGTCGCGAAGATGAGGGCTCAGTTCATGCTCCGGCACGAGATCGACGGGGCGCCCCACCAGTGCAGCCAAGCCCTCGGCCAGCGGGAGTCGCTGGCCGAAAAGATCGTATCCGCGTGGCAGGTCGACGAGAAAATCGACATCGCTATCCGCCCGCTCTTCGCCACGTGCCACCGAGCCGAAGACGCGGATCCGGCGCGCGCCGAAGCGGGCCGCCAATGCCTGAATCGCTTGTCGCTGCGAGCGGATTTCGTCGATGACCATGTCATTCTCCTGCACGGCAGGATAAATGAGGTACGGAGGTTCCACCATGGTTCTTGAGTGCTGCCCGCGTCGGGCGCTCGGTCTCGCGGCGATCGTGCTGCTCCTTACCGCCTGCGCCACCACGCCGAAAGGTCCGACGCCGGCCGAGGTGCGCGCGGCGATTTCGGCGAAGATCCCGCCGCGCGTCGACGACCGCGAGGGCTGGGCCACAGACATCCAGGTGGCCTTTGAGGCGCAGGGGCTCACGCCGAACCCGGAGAACATCTGCGCCACGCTCGCCGTACTCGAGCAGGAATCCGGCTACGTCGCCGATCCCGCGGTGCCCGGCCTCGGGCGCATCGCCCGAGAGGAGCTGGAGCGCCGCGCGAACGCCAAGCTGATCCCCGACCTCGCCCTCGACGCCGCGCTGCGCATCCGCTCGACCGACGGCCGCAGCTACGCCGACCGCCTCGCCAGCGTGCGCACCGAGCGCGAACTGAGCCTTGTGTTCGAAGACCTCGTCGGTCGCGTGCCACTGGGGCAGCGCCTGTTCGAGGACTGGAACCCGGTGCAGACCGGCGGGCCGATGCAGGTGTCGATTCCGTTCGCGGAGGCCAACGCGCGCGGTTACCCGTACCCCGTCGAGCAATCGATCCGCCGCGAGGTATTCACGCGCCGCGGTGGCATGTATTTCGGCATCAAGCATCTGCTCGACTACGAGACGCCGTACGTGCGCAAGGTGCATCGCTTCGCCGATTACAACGCCGGGCACTACGCCAGCCGCAACGCCGCCTTCCAGAACGCCGTCGCCGTGGCGACCGGGCGCCGGCTGGCGCTCGATGGCGACGTGCTGGCGCCGGGCGCGCCGCTCGATCGCCCGGGCGAAACCGAGGCCGCACTGCGCACCTTGAGCAACGCGCTCGGCATGGATGATGTCGCCCTCCGAGCGGCGCTGCAGGGGGCCGGCCGGCTCGATTTCAACGACGGAGCGCTGTTCCAGAGCGTGTTCGAAATCGCGGAACGCCGCGGCGGCAAGACGCTGCCACGCGAGATGATCCCGGGCATCCGGCTGGAGAGCCCGAAGATCACCCGTGAGCTGACGACCGCGTGGTTCGCGACGCGGGTGGACGGTCGCTACCGCGACTGTCTCGCGCGTCCGTAGACTGGGGCGACTCACGGAACGCGGGAACCACGCATGGACGACGCGCTAACGTATCGCGGCGATCGGATGCTCAAGCTTCTGCGGGGCTTGGCCCCTGCTGCCGTCGTCGTGCGCGGCTTCGTCGTCGCGATCGGCCTGCTGGCATGGTCGGCCGCGGCGACGGAGCGCGTTCCGGAGGGTCAGCACGGCGACGAGCAGGCGATGGCCGAGAACGGGGAAGGCTGGGATGAGTTCGAACCTCCGAGCTTCGACGCTGAGGCCGCGATCTACGCCCAGGGGACGCGGTTGGATGCGTCGCTGGCCGCGCTGCGCCCGCAGACGCCCGGCAAGGTCGATCTGTACGTGCTGGCGATGGGCGGCGACGCGACCGAGGACGTGTTCCGCAATGAAGTCGAGTTCGTCGGCCAGCAGTTCGAAACGCGCTTCGGCGCCGAGGGCCGCGTGCTCACGCTGCTGAACCATGCCGACACCGTCGAGCGCCAGCCGCTGGCGACGCGCACCAACCTTCGCCGCGCCATCGCCGGCCTTGGCAAGGTGATGGACCCGGCTGAGGACGTGCTGCTGTTCTTCGTGACCTCGCACGGCTCGGAAGACCACGCGCTGTCGATGCACATGCCGCCGATCGCGCTGAACGACGTGGTGCCCGCGGACCTGTCCGCGGCGTTGGACGACACCGGCATCCAGTGGCGCGTGCTGGTGGTTTCGGCCTGCTATTCCGGCGGATTCGTCGAACCGCTGAAGGGCCCGAAGGCGCTGGTGATCACGGCCGCGCGCGCCGACCGCACCTCATTCGGCTGCGGCGCGCATTCCGAGATCACCTACTTCGGCGAGGCCTATTTCGCCGAGGCCATGAACCAGACCGCGTCCTTCATCGAAGCCTTCGCGATTGCGCGCAAGGCGGTGGCTGAGCGCGAGCGCGCCGAGGGCTTCGAGCCGTCGCGGCCGCAGATCGCCGTGGGCGAGGGCATCGAAGCCAAGCTCGCGGCGTGGCAGGCCGGCGTGACGCTGGGCCCCGCCGTGCCGTTCAAGCCGGCCGCTGCGGCCGTGCCCTCAACGCCGGCGGACGACTGAGGTCGCGAACACGCCGTCGAGCTTGCGCTCGGCGCGGAAGCCGGCTTTCTCGAGGCGCTTGATCACTTCGCCGGGCACGTCGCGGCCGCTGGTCTTGGCGTTCGGCGCACCGGTGTAGTGGAACAGCGGCGACCCCGGCTTCAGCACGCGGGCGAGCTGCTCGTAGAAGGCCAGCGAGTAGAGCTCGCCAGCAATGCCGAAGCGCGGCGGGTCGTGCAGGGCGGCGTCGAAATGCGCGGCGGGTAGGGCGCTGATGGCCTGCGCGATGTCGCCCTCGGTCAGGGTGAAGCGGCCCTGCAGCGCGACGTCGTCGACGTCCGGCGACCACGGGTTCAGGCGCCGCAGCCAGACGACGTCCGGGTTCTTCTCGAAGCTCTGCACATGCGCGGCACCGTTCGTCAGCGCGTGCGCGGCGTAGTAGCCGAGGCCGCCGCAGCAGTCGAGCAGGCGCTTGCCGCGCGGCTGCACCAGCGCGACCTTGGTGGCGGCGTCGTCCCAGGGCGAGACCTGCGCGGTTGGCAGCATCTTGATGCCGTCGATCTCGAACGTGGGCGGCCCCCAGTCGGTGGGCACCAGCTTGATCAGCGCGCCACCGAAGCGCTGCACGGGTTGCCAGGCCACGCCGTCGAAGCGGTACACCGTGCGGTCCTTGATGCGCTCGTCCGCCGATGGCCACGGCCAGCGCGCGTTCCGCCAGCCGAAACCATCGGCAGCGAGCGCCACCTCGTCGACGCTGCGGCCGAGGTCGAGCGAGCCGCGCCACGCCACGTCGCCGCGATTGAGCGCGCCGCGCATCGATTCGACCGCATCGCGCGTCAGCAGCGGGCTCACGTCAGGAAGCGCGCTTCGACCGTGCCCTTGAGCTTGATCGTCATCGGGCGGCCGCGGCGGTCCAGCGCCTTGCCGACGGGCACGAGCACCCAGCCCTCGCTGACGCAGTACTCCTCGACGTCGGTGCGCTCGTTGCCGTTGAAGCGGATGCCGATGCCGCGCTCCAGCGCCGCGGCGTCGTGGAACTTGGAGCGGGGATCGTTGGACAGGCGGTCGGGGGCGGTATCGGTCATGGGCGGCTCCTGCGGTGAGGCCGCGCATTCTACGGGCTGCCCGTGCGCGGGACAGCCGCGACGGGGCGCCGGCGAGACTTGTGGTCTCGCGGATGCGCCCGCTACGGTGAGACAACTTCGTCTCATGCCGGCCCACCGATGCCCTTTCGAGAATCCCGCCCGGACGCCACGCGGCAAGCCGTCATGGACACCGCGCTCGCGTTCGCGATGCTGCGTCCCACCGCATCGCTGGACGAGATCGCGCTCGCCGCGGGCGTCGGCAGGGCGACGCTGTTCCGGCACTTCCCGAACCGCACCACGCTGCTGCGCGAGGCCGGTCGACGCGTGCTCGGCGAAGTGGAAGCGCGCCTCGCCGCCGAAG
>JBOFQO010000389.1:0-1860 GCA_051660925.1 Silanimonas sp.
GTACAGCACGATCAGCGCGGCGATGCCGCCCGCCGCCGCAAGGTGCACGCGCCCCACCCCGCCGTCGCCGCGAAACAGCGCGCGGGCGACCAGCCAATAGACGTTGCAGGTGGCGCAGGCGCCGAGCGTCACCAGCACGGTGACGGCCGCCGGCACGTCGCCCAGGCCCGGCCGCAGCATGGCCATCGCCATCGAGCCGCAGAACACCGCGAACAGCAGCTCGGCGTCGGTCTTGCGGCGCCGGCCCAGCAGGGCCAGCACCGAGGCAAAGGCCAGGCCCACCACGCCCCAGGTCATGCCCTCGACAGCCGTCATCGTCGTCTCCACGCGCCTCATTCCAGAGGCCGCAAGGGTCGCCCGAAGGCCCGCCGGCCGCCAATGCCACCCGTCACGCTGGCCGATTTCCGATCCGGCGAGACAGGCCACGCGCCGGTTCGCGACCTTCACCGCTCCCCAATCCGGAGCCCCGCCATGCCCGAAGGCCGCACCCCATCGAACGACGCCCTCACCCGCGCCCGCCGCCGCCTCGCCACCGCCGCGACCACCTGGTTCGTCACCGCCGTGGCCGGGCAATGGGCCTTCGTCGCCTTCATCGTCCTGTTCTTCGCGCCACCCCTCTTCCACGGCGACCCGCTGGCGATGAACAGCAAGCCGCACGTCAGCGGCTGGGTGCCGGGCGACGCGGCCGGCAACGGGCACTTCATCGCCCACGTGTTCCTCGGCGCACTGGTGACCTTCAGCGGCCTGCTGCAGCTGGTGCCCGCCATCCGCCGGCGCTGGCCGGCCCTGCACCGCTGGAACGGCCGGCTCTTCATGCTGACGGCGCTCGTCGCCAGCCTGACCGGCTTCTACCTGACGTGGGTGCGCGGCTCGCAGCTCAACCTGCCGAGCGCGCTCTCCACCAGCCTCAACGGCGCGCTGATCCTCGTCTTCGTGGCGCTGGCCTGGCGCAGCGCCTGGCAGCGCGACTTCGCCACCCACCGCCGGCAGGCACTGCGCGCCTGGGTGCTGGTGAACGGGGTCTGGTTCCTGCGCCTCGGCATCATGCTCGCCGGGCTGGGCCTGGCGCCCTTCGGTGTCGAGATGGGCTACGACGGCGCGGTGTTCCTGGGCGTCAGCTTCGCGAGCTGGCTCCTGCCGCTGGCCCTGCTGCAGGTCTACCTCGTCGCGGAGCGCTCGGAGAAACCCGCCGCGCCGGCGTTCGCAGCCCTCCTACTGTTCGTGCTCGCCGCGCTGACGGCCGCGGGCAGCGCCGCCGCGGTCGCCTTCATGTGGTGGCCCTACCTGTAACCGCCCGCACTTGCGGGCGCGCCGGGTTTCGTGACGAAGATGCGCGCTGGACTCCAGGGGACATCGTCAATGCGTCGCACCTCCGCTTTCCACCTGCGGCTCGCCGCCGTGTTCGCTCTTGTCGGTGCGTCGGCGCTCTTCGCCGCCCCCGGCTACTTCCGCTTCCCGGCCGTGCACGGCGAGACGCTGGTGTTCACCGCCGAGGGCGACCTATGGACCGCGCCACTGGCCGGTGGTCAAGCGCGCCGGCTCACGACGCACGCCGGGCAGGAAACGCAGGCCGCGATCTCGCCCGACGGTACGCGGGTGGCCTTCGTCGCACAGTACGACGGCGACGGCGACGTCTACGCCATGCCGCTGGCCGGCGGCGCGCCAACGCGCCTGAGCTTCGACGGCTGGCGCGCGCAAGTGCACGGCTGGTCGCCGCGCGGCGAGGTCGTGTACAGCAGCGAAGACACGGTCGGCCCAAGCGCGCGGCGCGTGCTGCGGCTGGTGGATCCGGAAACGCTCGCCGTGCGCGAGCTGCCCCTGCACGACGCGCAGCAGGCCGCCTTCGATGATCGCGGCCGC
>JBOFQO010000390.1:0-10826 GCA_051660925.1 Silanimonas sp.
CGGCATCAGCGCCGGCACGCTGGCCGCAGACGAAGCCCACCTTGAGCGCTGGCTGGCCGAAGGCCACCACGCGACGATGGACTGGATGGCCGCGCACGGCAGCAAGCGCAGTCGCCCAGCGGAGCTCGTGCCCGGCACGCTGCGCGTCATCAGTGTGCGGATGGACTATGGCGTCGACGACGACGAGGAATGTTGGACCACGCTCGAAGATGGCACGCGCGCCTACGTCGCGCGCTACGCGCTGGGCCGCGACTACCACAAGGTCTTGCGCGCGCGCCTGCAGAAGCTCGCTGACCGCATCGGCGAGGTCGTAGGGCCGTTCGGCTACCGCGCTTTCGTCGATTCCGCACCGGTTCTCGAACGCGCGCTGGCCCGCGATGCGGGCCTGGGCTGGATCGGCAAGAACACCTGCGTGATCAACACGAAGGCCGGGAGCTGGTTCTTCCTCGGCGAGCTCTACACCGACCTGCCGCTGCCCGTCGACGAACCCGCCACCGAACACTGCGGCACCTGCACGCGCTGCATCGACATCTGCCCGACGCAGGCCATCGTCGCGCCGAACGTGCTCGACGCGCGGCGCTGCATCTCCTACCTGACGATCGAGAACCCCGGCGCGATCCCGCCCGAATTCCGCAAGCCCATGGGCAACCGCATCTTCGGCTGCGACGACTGCCAGCTCGTCTGCCCGTGGAACAAGTTCGCCCAACGCCACGCCCTGCCCGATTTCGAGCCACGCAACGCGCTCGACCACGCGACGCTGGTCGAGCTGTTCGCCTGGGATGAGGATGAATTCCTGCGCCGTACCGAGGGCTCGGCGATCCGCCGCACCGGGCACGAGGGCTGGCTGCGCAACATCGCGGTCGCACTCGGCAACGCGCCGCATTCGGACGAGGTCGTGGGCGCGCTGCAAGCACGGGCTTCGCACCCGTCGGCGCTGGTGCGCGAGCACGTCGAATGGGCGCTGGCCGAGCAGGCGGCCAAGGCCGCCGGCTGATTCAGCCGCGCGAAAGGATCTCCGACGCCAACGCTGCGCTGATCGGGTCCTGCGCCTGCGCTTTGCCCTCCAGCACCGGCAGCAGGCCGCCCGCGAGCGTCTTGCCGAGCTCGACGCCAAACTGGTCGAAGGCGTTGATGCCCCAGAGCACCGACTGCGCGTAGACGCTGTGCTCATACAGCGCGACGAGCGCGCCGAAGCTGCGCGGCGTCAGTTGCTCAAGCAGGATCAACGTGCTCGGCCGGTTGCCGGGGAAGTGCTTCTGCGCGCTCACCCCCTCGTCGCCGTTCGCCAAGGCTTCCACTTGCGCCAGCAGATGCGAGAGCAGCACGCGATGCTGGTCGGCGTGGAAATGATCGGGGCGAATGACGCCGATGAAATCCGCCGGGACCACCTGCGTGCCCTGGTGCAGGGCCTGGAAGAAGCTGTGCTGGCTGTCGGTACCTGCCCCGCCCCACAACACCGGCACGGTGTCGTGCTCGACGGTCGCGCCGTCGTGGTCGACGCGCTTGCCCAACGACTCCATCACCAACTGCTGGAGGTAGGCCGGCAGCAAGCGCAGGCGCTCGTCATAAGGCAGCACGGCGTGCGCGGCGTGGCCTTCGGCGTTGCGGTTCCAAACGGCGAACAGCGCATGCCACAGAGGCAGGTTCGACTCCGCCGGCGCGTCGAGGAAATGCCGGTCCATGGCCTCGGCACCAGCAAGCATCTGCGCGAAGCCGTCCTCGCCCAGCGCCAGCAGCACCGAGAAGCCCACCGCCGACCAAAGCGAGTAGCGGCCACCCACCCAATCCCACATCGGCAGAACGCGCGAGGGATCGATGCCGAAGGCCTCGGCCTTGGGCACGTTCGCACTCACCGCGTACAGGCGCTCGCCGCCGCCGAGCCACTCGCGGATCAGCTGGCCGTTGAGCAGGGTTTCCTGCGTGCCGAAGCTCTTCGACACAAGGATGGCCGCGGTCTTCGCCGGGTCGAGGCCGGCCAAGAGGCGCGTCGCGGCGTGGGCATCGACATTGCTGAGGAAGTGGATCGTGAATCGCCCGTCGCCGAAATCCTTCAGCGCATCAAGCGCCAAGCGCGGACCGAGGTCCGAGCCGCCGATGCCGACGTTGATGATGTCGGTCACGCCGCTGGCGCGCAGGGCTTGCGCCAGATCAGCCATGCGCTGTCGCGCGGCAGCGGCTTCCGCGGCCGCCTTCGAAGCCACCGGCGCGTCGAACGCGGTCCGCAACGCGCTATGCAAGGCCGGGCGGCCTTCCGAACGGTTGACCGACTCACCGTGCAGCAGGTCGCGGATCGCCGCACCCATACCACTCGCGCGCGCGACCTCGAGCAGGGCCTCGAGCGCAACCACATCGACGTGCTGGCGCGCGAAGTTCGCGTACAGGCCGTCGACCGTCAAGGCCATACGTGCGGCGCGGCCGGGCTCGGTCGCGACCAGCTGCTTCAGCGAATGGCCCGCGAGGCGGGCGCCGTGGGACTTCAGGTGTTCCAGACGCGCCGCGATCGAGTGCATTCGGTGTTCCGTACTCAGGCGGCCTGCGCCGGGATGCTGTGGTTGGTGTGCGTCAGGCGGTTCTGCCGGTCGACGTAGACGAGCGTCGGCTTGAACGTGGCGGCTTCGGCCTCATCGAGCTGGCCGTAGGCGCAGATGATCACCAAGTCGCCCGGGCCGGCGAGGTGTGCGGCCGCTCCGTTCACTGAGATCACACCGCTGCCCTCTTCGCCGCGGATGGCGTAGGTGACGAAGCGCGCGCCGTTGTTGATGTTGAAGATGTGCACCTGCTCGTACTCACGGATGCCGGAGACGTCGAGCAGCCGGCCGTCGATGGCGCACGAGCCTTCGTAATGCAGCTCGGCGTGAGTGACGGAAGCGCGGTGGATCTTGGCTTTCAGCAGGGTGAGCTGCATGGGGGCGGTCCGGAGACGTGAAGGCGCGGAGTGTAGGGGCCGGGAATGGAGCCCGCAATCGAGGCGGACGCCATGCGCAGCATCGCGGACGCGGCGTTCATCGGGCGTCGAGACGCCCGCGCGTCGTCACGACGCCGTCAGGCGCCAGCGGCGTCGAATTCGAGGTTGTCGATCAGCCGTGTGCGGCCGAGGCGCGCGGCCACGAGGCCGAGAAGGCCCGGCTCGCCGCCGTCACTCGGCAGCGATAGGTCGGCGCGGCGGATCGCGACGTAATCGACATCGAAACCGGCGGCGGTGAGGCGCTCGACGGCCTCCTGTTCCAGGCCGGCCGTTGGCAGGCCCAGAGCGGCCTGCTCGCGCATCGTGCGCAGGTTGCGGATGATCTCGACCGCCACGCGGCGCTCGTCCGCTGACAGGTACTGGTTTCGCGAGCTCATGGCCAAGCCATCGGGTTCGCGCACGGTCGGGCCCGGCACGATGTCGATGGCGAAGGCAAGGTCCTTTGCCATGTGCTTGATCACCTGCAGCTGCTGGTAGTCCTTGCGGCCGAAGATCGCGACGTCTGGATGCACCATGTTGAACAGCCGCGCGACCACCGTAGCGACGCCGTCGAAGTGCCCGGGGCGATGCGCGCCCTCCAGCACGTCGGCCACGCCGGGCACGCGGATGCGCACGGCCGCGTCCGCACCCAGCGGGTACATGGTCTCGACCGCGGGCAGGAACAGCAGGTCGCAGCCGGCGTTCGCCAGGCCAGCGGCGTCGGCCTCGGGCGTGCGCGGGTAGCGGGCAAAGTCCTCGTTCGGGCCGAACTGCGTCGGGTTCACGAACACGCTGGCGACGACCTTGTCGGCGTTCTGCTTCGCCAGCTCAACCAGCGAATGGTGCCCGGCATGCAGGTTGCCCATCGTGGGCACCAGGGCGATGCGGTGGCCCTGATCGCGCCAACCGGCCAGATGGGCGCGCAGTTCGGCGATGCTGCGGACGGTGCGGATCATGCGTAGGCGTGCTCTGGCGCGGGGAAGGTGCGCGAACGCACCGCCTCAGCATAGGCGCGAATCGCCCCGCGCACCGACCCGCCCTCGGCCAGGAAATCCTTGACGAAGCGCGGTCGGCGGCCGGCGCTGACGCCCAGCAGGTCGTGCAGCACGAGGATCTGACCGTCGCAATCAACGCCGGCGCCGATGCCGATGGTCGGGATGCCGACCTCGCGAGTGATCGTCGCGGCCAGGGCCGAAGGCACGCATTCGAGCACGAGCGCGCTGGCACCCGCGGCTTCGACGGCCTGCGCGTCGCGCCGCAGCTGCTCGGCGGCGGCGGCCTCGCGGCCCTGCACCTTGTAGCCGCCGAGGCGCAGCACCGACTGCGGCGTCAGGCCGAGGTGCGCGCAGACCGGGATCTCGCGCTCGACAAGGAAGCGGATGGCATCGAGCTTCACGCCGGCGCCTTCAATCTTCACCATCGCCGCACCGCCTTCCTTGAGCATCCGCAGGCCGGCATCGAAAGCGCGCTCCGGCGTCGCGTCGGCGCCGAAGGGCATGTCGGCCACCAGCAGCGCGCTGCGCAGGCCGCGGGCCACGGCGCGGCAGTGGTAGACGATCTGGTCGACGGTCACCGGTAGGGTGCTCGCCTCGCCCTGCACCACCATGCCGAGCGAATCGCCGACCAGCACGAGGTCCACGGCTTCGGCATCGAGCGCTGCGGCGAAGCCGGCGTCGTAGGCCGTCATCGCGACGATCGGCGTGGCGGCCTGCTTCAGCCGGCGCAGGTCGGGCACCGCGATGGCGGGGCGCGGCGGCGGAGCGTCGTTGGCGTACATGGACTGGGGGCGGCCGGGCTCGAAGGGGCGCCTAAGGTATCGCCTCGATGCCCGAGCGATCCAGCGACGCGGCCCGTTCGCCGATGCGGCCGACGCCCGGGACGGCGAGGTCCGGCGCGATGTCCGCCCACGGCACCAGCACGAAGGCGCGCTCGCCGATGCGCGGGTGCGGCAGCTGCAGCGCGCCGGTGTCCAGCTGCACGCCGTCGACCGCCAGCAGGTCGAGGTCGAGGGTGCGCGGCCCCCAGCGCTGCTCGCGCTCGCGATCGCGGCCGTGGGTGCGCTCGATCGCCTGCAGCGTTGCCAGCAGGTCGAACGGCGCGAGCGTCGATTCGAGTTCGACGACGGCGTTGATGAAGTCGGGCTGGTCGGTCAGGCCCCAGGCCGGCGTGCGGAAATAGCGCGAACAGCGGACGACGCGCAGGCCATCGGCGGCATTGAGCTGCCGCAACGCCGAAGCGAAAGTCGCAACGACGTCACCGACGTTGCCCCCCAGCCCGACCCAGGCGCGCCGTGCCGCGCCCTCGCGGACGACGGCCGACCGGTCCAGGCTCATGCTGGCGCGCCGGCTCCGGAGCCGCCGCGGCGCGGGCGACGGCGGCGATGGCGACGCGGGCCTGCATCATCCGCGGCGTCGGCGACATCGATCCTGGCTGAATCGACCTCGGCAACGCCGCCCAAGCCCGGGGGCTCGAGCGCCTCCGCCAGCGCGCCCGGCGCCTGAAGTTGCGCGTCGCGCCAGAACAGCAAATCGGCGGCCAGCTCCGGCGCGACCTTCGCGCGCAGCTCCAGGAAATCGAACGCAGCACGAAAGCGCGGATGCGCCAGCGTGCGGAACACGCGCTTCTTCTGCCGCAACGCGAAGCGCGGCTGCAGCATCCAGATTTCCTGCATCGGCAGCGAGAAACGCCGCGGCAGCGCGATGCGCTGGGCCTGATGCAGGGTGACGCGATCAGCAGCGCGCTGTTGCGCCACCGCGGCATCGAGGCCCTGCGCCTGCAGGCGCGCGAGCTCACGGCAGTAGGCCGGCCACAGCAGCACCGCGTACAGAAAGGCAGGCGTGACCGGCTTGTCCTCGGCGATGCGTTTGTCGGTGTTGCGCAGGCCGTCGAGCACCATCGAACGCAGTAGCCCGCTGCGATTCGTGCGCAGGGCTTCGGCGGTTTCTGGCATGAGGGCGGGCAGCAGCTGGTGCCGCTCCAACCCGAGGAAGCTGGCTTCGCCGTGGCCGGCGAGGAACAGTTTCAGCGATTCGTCGAAGAGCCGAGCCGGCGCGGCGCCGGCGATCAGCGGCGCCAGCGCGGGCATCGGCGCGGCGGCGCTGTCGTCGATCTGGAAGTCGAGCTTCGCGGCCAGGCGCACGGCGCGCAGCATGCGCACCGGGTCCTCGCGGTAACGCTTCTCGGGGTCGCCGATCAGCTTCAGGCGGCGCGCCATGACGTCGTCGTAGCCGCCGACATAGTCGCGCACCGAAAAGTCCTCGATCGCGTAGTACAGCGCGTTCGCGGTGAAGTCGCGACGCACGGCGTCATCCTCGATCGTGCCGTAGACGTTGTCGCGCACCACGCGGCCGTCGTCCTCGGTCTCGCGGTCGCCGCTGCCGTCGTCGTCGTTGGCGCGGAACGTGGCGACTTCAATGATCTCGCGGCCGTACACGACATGCGCGAGGCGGAAGCGGCGGCCGATCAGGCGGCAGTTGCGGAACACGTCGCGCACCTGTTCCGGCGTCGCGTCGGTGGCGACGTCGAAATCCTTCGGCTGGCGGCCGGCGAGCAGGTCACGCACGGCGCCGCCCACCAGGTAGCCCTTGAAGCCGGCGTCGCGAAGCCCGTAGAGCACCTTCAGGGCGGCGGAGCTGATGTTCCTGCGCGAGATCGGATGGGCCTCGCGGGGAATCACCAGGGGCGCGACGGGTTCGGACATGGGGCGGAGGGGTTCCAAAGAATGCGTGGGGAGGCTGGAGAACGCCCGACGAATCCGCTATCCTACCGGACTCGCAGGACGCGACAAACCTCTGCTCCCTTCGTCTAGAGGCCTAGGACGTGGCCCTCTCAAGGCTAAAACACGGGTTCGAATCCCGTAGGGAGCGCCAATTCCACGAGGCCCGGCAATGCCGGGCTTCGTCTTTTCAGGGCCTATGCCGTCGGCCACGCCGCGGCGCTACCCTATCCGCCTCCCGAACGCCGCCAACGCCATGCCCTTCGTCGTCACCGAGAACTGCATCAAGTGCAAGTACACCGACTGCGTCGAGGTCTGCCCGGTCGACTGCTTCCATGAGGGGCCGAATTTCCTGGTGATCGACCCGGACGAGTGCATCGACTGCACGCTGTGCGAGCCCGAGTGCCCCGCCAAGGCGATCTATCCCGAGGACGACGTGCCGGCCGGCCAGGAACCGCTGATCGCCCTGAACAAGGAGCTCGCCGCGCAATGGCCAGTGATCACGACGCGCAAGGAGCCGCTGCCCGACGCCGCCGAATGGGACGGCAAGCCGGGCAAGCTCGAGCACTTGCAGCGCTGATCCCGCTCACTCCAGCGGATCGGCGCTCCAGCGCAAAACGAAAACGGCCGCTTATGCGGCCGTTTTCGCATTGACGCGTGCCGGCTTACTGCAGTCGCGACTGCAGCAGACCGAGCAGCTCGCCCGCTTCGCCACCGGTGATCGGCGTACCCTCAGGGCTGATCGCATCGACGCGCACCGTCTCGCCCTGCGCCGTCAGGCGGACGAGGAAGTTCGCGCCCTTGAAACCGACCTCGTAGCTGTTCAACGCGGCGACCGGCATGGCCGTGGCGCCGTCGACGCGCGCCAGCGCGAGCCCGACGCGACGGAAGGCGTTCTCCGACGTATCGCTGATCTCGAAGCTCGTTGCTGGCCCGAGCGCCGAGGGCGGCGCCTCGCCCGGTGCCGGCGCGCCGGCCGCGGCCGGCGGGATCTGCAGCGCGGCGCTTGAGGACGGCAGGATCAGGTCCGGTGGCACCTCGAGCGGGCGGCTCTCGCGGCTTTCGAGGTAGGGCTCTTCCTTGCCACGGAACCACGAGCAGCCGGACAGGGCGACGACCGTGGTGGCGGCGAGGAGGCCGAGCAGCAGCGGGCGCTTCAGCGTGGACAGGGGCATGGGTGTCTCCTTGGGTTCAGGCGGCGCGACGCGCTGCCGAGGCTTCGGCTTCGGCGCGATCGACGAGGGATAGCATGGCCTCGATCGACGCCGTGTGCGGCGCTTCGAGGGGGAGCAGCGGTAGGCGCAGGTCAGCGCCGAGGCCTTGGGCCTTCAGCAGCGCCTTCAGCGGGATCGGGTTCGGCGCGCAGCCGAGGAAGTCGTAGAGCGGGCGAAGCGTCGCGTCCTGCGCCGTGGCGGCGGCGAATGCGCCACGGCCCGCCGCGGTGGCGATCGCGGCCATGCTCGCGGGGACGACGTTCGACGCCACCGAGATGACGCCGGCCGCGCCGGCGCGCATCGCCTCGACGAAGCTCGGATCGTCGCCGGACAGCAGGGCGAAGGCCGGCGACGCCAGCGGCGCCAATGCCGCCCAGCGCTCGCCGTCGCCGCGAGCCTCCTTGAGCGCGACGATGGCCGGATGCCCGACCAGCGCAGCGACCGCGTCCGGCTGCATGTCGACGCCGGTGCGGCCGGGCACGTTGTAGAGCACGACCGGCAAACCGCCCTCGTCCGCCACCGCGCGATAGTGCGCGACGAGACCGGCCTGCGTCGGCCGCACGTAAGGCGGTGTGACGACCAGCGCCGCCTGCGCGCCAAGCGCAGCGGCGCGGCGTGTCTGCGTGATGGTCTTCGCCGTGTTGGACAGCCCGGTGCCGGCGATCACGCCGATACGCCCGGCGACGACGCGCACGGCGTCGGCGAGCAGGGTGTCGTACTCGTCGTCCGAGAGCGCCGCCGCTTCACCGGTCGAGCCGGCGACGACCACCGCGGCGCTTCCCGCTGCGATCTGTTTTTCCAGCATCTGCGCCCAGGCACGAAGGTCCAGGGTCCCGTCATCGGTAAACGGGGTGGCAAGCGCGGTGATGCTGCCGGAAAGTCGCAAGGCAGGGCTCGTTCGGTGAGGGTGAAATCGGCTCCGATGTTACTTGCGGCGCGAAGAACGCGGCAAGTATGCTGCCCGCAATGAGTGATCCCACGCCCCGTCCGCCGTCGAACGAGAATCTGCTGCTGATCAGCGCCTATTCGACCCATCCGGACTCCCCGCTGCTCGCTGTCAGCCGCCGCATCGCCGACTCGGGCTGCAATCTCGCCGATGCCCGCCTGTCGACCGTCGGTCGCGATGTGTCCGTGACCGCGCTCGCTGTCGGCTCCTGGGACGCCGTCGCCAAACTTGAGGCCATGCTGGCGCGCATGGAGCGCGATGACGGCATGAAGATCCACTGGTATCGCACCGGCCCCAAGCCGATTCAGTCCAACCTGATCCCCTACATCGTCGAAGTGGTCGCCTCCGACCGCCCCGGCATCCTCTACCAACTCGCCGACTTCTTCGATCGTCAGGGCATCACCGTCGAGAACCTGCAGTGCTCGCGCTACCGCGCCATGCAGACCGGTGCGGACATGTTCTCGGCGCACGTCACCATCGGCGTGCCGGCGAGCATGCACATCGCCGCGCTGCGCGACGACTTCCTCGCCTTCTGCGACGACCTGAACCTCGACGCCATCATGGACCCGATGAAGTTCTGAACCGATGACCGGACCCCGCGCCGCGTGACCCGCGCACGCCGACACCAAGCCGCCATGACGCCCCTGCGTGATGGCGGCTTTTTCTTTGCCGTCTCCCCACCCCGCCCCGAGGAGCTTCCATGACGCAGAGCAAGCGCATCTACGTGCTCGACACCAATGTCCTGATGCACGACCCGACCGCGCTGTTCAAGTTCGAGGAACACGATGTGTTCCTCCCGATGATGGTTCTGGAGGAACTCGACAACAACAAGAAGGGACAGACCGAATCGGCCCGCAACGCGCGCCAGGTCAGCCGCTTCCTCAACGAGCTGGTGGTCGCACACGGGAATCGCAGCATCGAGGGCGGTATCGGCCTGCTGCGCCCGAAGGAGCTGCAGCTGCGCGCCGCGGACACACTGGGCCGACTGATCTTCCAGACCAAGCCGGTCGACATCAGCAAGGGCTTCGGCACCGTGCTGCCGGACAACCAGATCCTCGGCTCGATCCTTCAGCTGCGCGTCGAGAACCCGAGCACGCCGGTGGTACTGGTGTCGAAGGACATCAACCTGCGCATCAAAGCGAGCATCGTCGGTGTGCAGGCCGAGGACTATGAGAACGACCGCGCGCTGGATGATTTCAACCTGCTCTACACCGGCGCCACCCAGCTGCCCGAGGATTTCTGGAAGCGTCACGGCGACAACTTGCGCAGCTGGACCGAACGCGGCCGCACTTTCTACGAGATCAAGGCTGTGCCCGAGGACGGCTGGTACGCCAACCAGTTCCTGTACCTGCCGGGCGAGGAGGATGTCGAGCTCAAAGTATCGAAGCTCGACGGCGACCGCGCCGTGCTGCAGATCGTCGAGGACTTCCGCTCGCCGAACCACCAGGTTTGGGGCATCAACGCCCGCAACCGCGAGCAGAACTTCGCGCTGAACGCGCTGATGGACCCGGAGATCGATTTCGTCACCCTGCTCGGTACGGCCGGCACCGGCAAGACCCTGCTCGCACTCGCCGCGGGCCTTGCGCAGACCATGGACGTGCAGCGCTACCGCGAGATCATCATGACCCGCGCGACGGTCAGCGTCGGCGAGGACATTGGCTTCTTGCCCGGCACGGAAGAGGAAAAGATGACGCCGTGGATGGGCGCCTTGACCGACAACCTCGAGGTGCTGACGCACGCCGAGGACCACGGCAGTTGGGGCCGCGGCGCGACGAACGATCTTCTCGCTTCACGTATCAAGATCCGCTCGATGAACTTCATGCGCGGCCGCACCTTCCTCAACCGCTGGGTCATCGTCGACGAGGCGCAGAACCTGACGCCGAAGCAGATCAAGACGCTGATCACCCGCGCCGGCCCGGGCACCAAGATCATCTGCATGGGCAATGTCGAACAGATCGACACGCCCTACCTCACCGAAACCACGTCCGGCCTCACCTACGCCGTCGA
>JBOFQO010000391.1:0-1377 GCA_051660925.1 Silanimonas sp.
GCACCAGCGGGATCGGCCCCGGCTTCGGCGCGACAACGCCCGTTCGAACGAGGAAATCGCCAAAGCGTTCGCCGTCGCGGCGCTGCGCGGCATACGACTCGACCAGCGGTTCGAGGGCGGCGAGGATCTGCGCTTCGTCGACGTTCTCGCGGTACAGCGCGTTCAGCCGCGCGCCGCGGTGGTCGGCGCCGAGCATCAGGTTGTAGCGGCCGGGCGCCTTGCCGACCAGCGCGATTTCCCCGAGACACGGCCGCGAGCAGCCGTTCGGGCAGCCGCTGATGCGCAGGTGGATGTCGGCCTCGCGCAGCGCGTGGCGGTCGAGCAGGCACTGCACGCGTTCGAGCAGGGCGGGCAGGTAGCGCTCGGCGTCGGCCATCGCCAGTGCGCAGGTCGGCTGGGCCCCGCAGGCCAGCGCGTTCAGTGCCAGCGGTGTCGCGCGGCGGAACTGGTCGAGGCCGTAGGTGACCACCAGCGCATCGACGATCGCGCGCGCGGCCGGCGAGAGGGCGGCGATGACCAGGTTCTGGTTCGGCGTCAGGCGGAACTCGCCTTCGCCCGCCTCGAGCAGCGCCTGCGCGATCGTGCGCAGGCCGGTCTGCCACAGGCCGGCATCGCCGTCCTGCACTCGGCCGGCGGTGATGCGCAGCGTCAGGTGCGCGCGGCCGTCCTCGCCCTCGACCCAGCCGAAGCGGTCGCCGTTGTGCTCAAAGGCGAGCGGCTTCGGCGGCGCGAGCGTGACGCCGCTGCGCTGTTCCACCTCGGCGCGGAAGGCGTCGAGGCCGATGCGGTCGATGGTGTACTTCAGCCGCGCGTGCTTGCGCACGGTGCGATTGCCGAGGTCGCGCTGCGCGGTGACGACCGCCGTCGCGACCGGGATCAGCTGCTCCGGCGTGATGAAGCCCAGCGGATCGGCGAGGCGCGGGTAGGTTTCCGCATCGCCGTGCGTGCTGCCCATGCCGCCGCCCACCAGCACGGTGTAGCCGGTGAGCACGTCGCCGTCGAGGTGGGCGACGAAGCCGAGGTCCTGCGCGAAGACATCCACGTCGTTGAGCGGCGGAATCGCGAACCCGATCTTGAACTTGCGCGGCAAATAGGTGCTGCCATAGATCGGCTCGGCGGCCGGGTCGCCGCCGGCCACCCGTTCCTCGTCGAGCCAGATTTCGTAGTAGGCGCGGGTGTTCGGCAGCAGGTGCTCGGACAGCGCTGCGGCCTGCGCGTACACCGTCGCGTGCGCGGCCGACACCTGCGGGTTCGCCGCCACCGCCACGTTGCGATTGACGTCGCCGCAGGCCGCGAGGGTGTCGATCAGCGCGGCGTTGATGGCCTGCATCGTCGCCTTCAGCTCGCGCTTGATGACGCCGTGGAACTGCACCGCTT
>JBOFQO010000392.1:0-2617 GCA_051660925.1 Silanimonas sp.
GGGGTTCAGGGGTAATCCTGCCGCCAGTGAGTTTGCCGGGGACCCGCCATGCCGCACACGATCCGCGAAATCGCGCAGGCGCTGGGGGCCGAGGCGGCGGGCGATCTTGACCTGAGGGTGACGGAGCTCTTGCCCGCGCCGCCGGTGCCGGTGAGGCCGACCACGGGCGTCTTGCCGCCGGCCAGCTGCCAGCCTTTGCGCAGCGTGGCGAGCTCGGTTTCGGCAATCAGGCCTTCCTCGATGGCCGAGAGCATGCGGCCCACCGCGATCTCGTCCTGCACATCCACCGCGCCCGGCTTCTGCGTAGGCTGGCGGTGCTGGTGCGCGCGGCGCACGAGGTCCTCGATCATCCCGACGAGGCCCATCTGCATGCCGTCGTTCGGGTGGTAGATGCGCTCCACGCCGTAGGCCTGCAGCTCGGCGATCTCTTCCGGGGTGATGGTGCCGCCGCCACCACCGAACACGCGGATGTGCGAAGCGCCGCGCTGTTTCAGCATGTCCACCATGTACTTGAAGTACTCGGTGTGGCCGCCCTGGTAGGAACTCAGGGCAATCCCGTCGGCGTCTTCCTGCAGCGCGGCGCGGACGACGTCCTCAACCGAGCGGTTGTGCCCGAGGTGGATGACCTCGGCGCCCTGCGACTGGATGAGCCGGCGCATCACGTTGATGGCGGCGTCGTGGCCGTCGAACAACGAAGCGGCGGTGACGAAACGCAGCGGGCTGGCTTCAGGGGCGGCGGTCGGGAGGGTGTTGGCGGGAGTGCCCATGGCGGCCACGGTCCGGGTTCGAGTGAAGACTCGATTGTACGACCGAGGTGGCGCCTGTCATGGCCTGGCGTTCTCAATGCCGGCTCCCCCAATCCTTGAACGCCCCCCAATGCCCCGCCGCACGACGCTCCTCGACGCCCACGCCATTGACCTCTCGAACCGCCTGATCCGCCGCGGCCACGCCTCACGCCGCGACCTACTGAAAGCCATCGCCACGCTCGGCGCCCTGGCCATGCTGCCCTCTGGCCTGCGCGCGCAGCAGCAGACGCCGCGCTTCGTGGCCCATCCCTTCGCGCTGGGCGTGGCCTCAGGCTACCCGCGCCCCGACGGCATCACCCTGTGGACGCGACTGGCGCCGCTGCCGCTCGTCCCGGGCGGCGGGCTGATGCCGGACGAGATGCTGCCGGTGACGTGGGAGGTCAGCGACGATGAAGCCTTCACGCGGATCGTCATCACCGGGGAGAAGCGCGCGGTGCAGGAGCTGGGCCACAGCGTGCACGTCGATGTGCGCGGGCTGCGCTCCGACCGCAGCTACTTCTACCGCTTCCGCTGCGGCCCCGAAGTGAGCCCGACGGGCCGCACGCGCACCGCGCCCGCGCCGGGCGAGCGGCCGTCATCGCTGCGCTTCGCCATCGGCAGCTGCCAGCACTACGAGCAAGGCTACTTCGGCGCCTACCGACAGCTCATCGCCGACAACGCGCAACTCATGGTGTTCCTCGGCGACTACATCTACGAAAGCAGCTGGGGCGAGAACCGCGTGCGGCGCCACCACGGCCCGGAGCCGTATGCGTTGGAGGACTATCGCGTGCGGCACGCGCAGTACAAGACCGATCCCGACCTGCAGGCCGCGCACGGCGCGATGCCGTGGCTGGTGACCTGGGATGACCACGAGGTCGACAACGACCCGGCCGGCGCCATCAGCGAACACCTCGACCCGCGCTTCCTGCTGCGCCGCGCCGCGGCCTACCAGGCCTATTGGGAGCACATGCCGCTGCCGGCGACGGCGAGGCCGCAGGTGGACGGCTCGATGCGCCTGCACGATCGCGTCGACTTCGGCGGGCTGGCGCGCTTCTTCGTGTTGGACAACCGTCAGCACCGCAGCCGCATTCCTTGCCCCACCGACTTCAAGGGCGGCGGCTCGAGCACGGTCGACCCTGCCGCCTGCCCGGAGCGCGCCAACCCCGAGGCGACGCTGCTCGGCGCCGAACAGGAGGCGTGGCTGGACCGCGAGCTGGCCCGCGGCGACGCGCGCTGGACGGTGATCGCGCAGCAGACCCTGATGGCCCCGCGCGACCAGCTCCCCGGCGACGGCGAGCAGCGCTGGACCGACGGCTGGGACGGCTACCCCGCGGCGCGCGAGCGCCTGCTGGCGAGCCTGCAGCGCAGCCGCGCGGCCAACCCGTTGGTGGTGGGCGGCGACATCCACGCGACGATCGTCGGCGACGTGCACCGCGAGGGCGCCGATGCGCCGGTCGCCAGCGAGATCTGCGGCACGTCCATCACCTCGTCAGGCAGCCCCGCCGAGGAGATGCAGCGCCGTATGCTCGACAACCCGCACCTGAAGTACGGCAACAGCACCGCGCGCGGCTACGTGCTGATCGAGCTCGGCGACGCCGTGCGTGCGCAGCTGCGCGCAGCCGACGACGTGACCCGGCGCGAGCCCACGGTGCGCACTGAGGCGAGCTTCAGCGTCGAGGCCGGCCGACCCGGCATCCGCGTGAGCTGAAGCCTTCGCCCCTCAACGACATTGCCCCCGAAACGAAAAGGACGCTCCCATGCCCTTCCCGATCCGCGCGCGCCGCTCCCACCTCGCGCTCGCACTCGCCGCTGCCCTGCTGTCCACCGCGCCG
>JBOFQO010000393.1:0-7538 GCA_051660925.1 Silanimonas sp.
GTTCAAGGCCTTGAACGCGGCGCCGAAATCGCGGGCCCAGTCGCGCTGCCAGTCGCGCGGCAGCGGCGGTGTGCCGTCCATGACGCCGTCGAGGGCGTCGAGCTTGTGGGCCATCTCGTGCACGACAAGCTGGTAGCCGGGCTCGGGCTCGCTGATCTCCGCAGACAGGTCGGCCCAGCTCAGCACCATCGGCCCGTGCTGCCAGCTCTCGCCCTCGCGATCCTCGAAGCCGTCCTCGACGACCTCAAGCTCGTCCATTTCGCGCGGCGCGCCGTGGCGGCCGTGTTCCACGCGGAAAGCGCCGGGATGCACGATCACTTCCGACCAGCCGCGCAGGCCGGTCTCGCCGATGCCGAGCAAGGGCAGGCAGGCATGGGCGGCTAGCGCGAGGCGGTCGTCGCGGTCCAGCTCCAGGCCCTGCGCGGGCGAGATCGCCTTGCGGTCGAGGAAGCGGGCGGTGAGGGCGCGCAGACGCTGCGGGCGCAGCGGATCGAGGCCATGGATCAGCGGGGCCCTGGCCAGCAGCGCCGACCAAGCCGTGTCGTCGATCTCAGGAGCGGGCTTCCGCCAGCGGCGCCACCAGGCCCAAGGCATGCCGTCTCGCGGCGTGCCGTCAGCGGAACATGCCGGGCAGCAAGCGGTTCCAGCGCGGCGTGGCGGTGCGCACGGTGTCCGGGCTGCGAGCGCTGGCCGGGCGGGCCGGCGCGGCTTCGGCGTTGCGGACGGGGGCATCGGTGGGCGCCGCAGCTTCGGCCGCGGGCGGCGTCGCGGCCTTGTCCTCGCAGGCGCTCGGGGCGTCCGCGACCGGGGCGTCCGCGGCCGCCTCGGAGGCAAGGGCCATCGGTGTAGCCAGCAGAGCGAGCAGGAGGCAGGCGATGCGGATCATGGGGATTCCCGTGGGGGCTGGCCTGGATGTGGATGCACGACCAGGCCGGCGCGTCGCAGGATCATACGCGGTCGGTGAAGACGGCGCAGCGGCAGGGCTTGTCCCCCACCGTGCTGCCGCGCAGCATGCCGGTGGCGGGGAAAATCCCCCAGACTCCGGGGCATGTCCGCGACCACCCCCTTCGCCAGCGAACTGGTCTTGCCGGGACCGATCCGTGCCGCCGCGCTCCGCCACGCCCTGATCGCTGGTGCGCGGCGGGTGATCGCGCGCCGCGACGCGCTGAACAAAATCAACGTCTTCCCGGTGCCCGACGGCGACACCGGCAACAACCTCGCCCTGACGCTGGGGACGGTGCTGAGCGGCGCCCTGCAGCGCCGTGCCGGCGGCGTCGGGCGTCTGCTGCGACGGGTTGGCGACGAAGCCATCGACGGCGCACGTGGCAATTCCGGGGCCATCCTCGCCCAGTTCTTCAGCGGGTTGGCCGACGCCGTCGGATCGCGGGCTTCGCTTGACCGCCGCGGTCTCGCGGAGGCAGCGCGCGCCGCCTCGCGTTCGGCGCGCTCGGCGATGGCCGAGCCGAAGGAAGGCACGATGATCAGCGTGATCCACGCCTTCGCCGAGGCGCTGGCGCAGGCCGCGGAACGTGATGCCGCAGCGGCCGGGGTGCGCGATGAGGACCGCACCCTGCGTCCGTGGTTCGAATCGGCGCTGGCGCAGGCGCGACTGGCCCTGCAGCGCACGCCGGACCAGCTGCCGGTGCTGCGCAAGGCCGGCGTGGTGGATGCCGGGGCACAGGGCTTCGTCGACCTGCTCGAAGGCATCGGCGACTTCATGGCGCGCCGCAACGGCGCCAGTGCTTCGGGCAGCGGCGAGGAGCACGCCGAGATCGACATCAGCGGCGCCCATGACGCGCTGCACGCGGAACTGGCCGACATCGACCCGGCGCACCGCTGGTGCACCGAATGCGTGCTGGTCGGCGACGGGCTGGATCGCGCCGGTTTGCAAGCGGCGATGGCGGACCTTGGGGCCGATTGCGTCGTCGTGGCCGGCAGCGCGCATCGTGTCAAGGTGCACGCGCACGTCGGCCGACCGGCGGCGATGTTCGAAGCACTCGGACGCTTCGGCCGCGTCGAGTCGACCAAGGCCGACGACATGCTGGCGCAGGCGCGCACGGCCAGCGCACCCGGAGGCTGCGTGGTCGTCACCGACAGCTCCGCCGACCTGCCGGACGGCCTCGCTGACGCGCTCGACCTGCATGTGATTCCGCTGCGGGTGAATTTCGGCGAGCACGACTACCTCGATCGCGTCGGCATCAGCCCGTCGGAGTTCTACGCGCGGCTGCGCCACGAGCACCTGCTGCCGCGCACCAGCCAGCCGCCGGTGGGCGACTTCCGCCGGCAGTTCGAATTCCTGCTCTCACACCACGCCGACGTCGTCTACATCGGCCTGTCGCGCGCGGTGTCCGGCACGCTGCAGGCCGCGGAGGCCGCCGCGCAGCGCGGCGACCCGACACGCACGCACGTGTTCGACACCGCGAACGCCGCCGGTGGGCAGGCACTGCTGGCGATCGCCGCGGCCGAGAAAGCCGCCAGCGGTGCCGGCGCTGCCGAGGTGCTCGCGCACGTTGCCGCGCTGAAGCCGAAGACGATCACCATCGCGCTGGCCCGCGACATCCGCCACGCCGTGCGCGGCGGGCGCGTGCCGCGCTGGGCGGGCTGGATCGCCTCGGTGCTGCGCGCCACGCCGATCGCGAAACTTGTGCCCGAAGGCCGTCTGAAACCCTGCGCTGCGCTGTTCGGCCAGGCGCAGCTCCCCGAGCGCTTCGCCGCCTACGTCGCGAAGCAGGCACCGGCCAACACGCGCTGGCGGCTGATCGTCGGCCACTGCGATGCGGCGGACGACGGCGCGGCGCTGCTCGCGGCGCTGAAGGGGCACCTCGACATCGCCGAGGGCTGGCTGGTGGAAACCGGCCCCGCGGTCGGCGCGCATGCGGGCCCGGGCGCGCTGGTGGCCTGCCTGCAGCCGGTGGCCTCGTGAGCGATGCCACGACGATCGTCGCCGGCGTCGCGGCGTATCTGCTCGGTTCGATTTCTGGAAGCCTGTGGCTCGGCAAGCTGCGCGGCGTGGATATCCGCACGCAGGGCAGTGGCAATGCCGGCGGCACCAACGCGTTCCGCACGCAGGGCTGGGCCTTCGCCTTCGGCACCGTGTTGATCGACATCGGCAAGGGCGTGGCGGCCGTGGCGCTGATGCGAGCGGCGGGTGGTGACGTTGCGCTACAGATGCTCGGCGCGCTGCTCGCCGCCATCGGCCACGTGTGGCCGGTGTTCCATGGCTTCCGCGGTGGCAAGGGCGCGGCGACGCTGGTCGGCGGCTTGATCCTGCTGTGGCCGCTGGCGCTGGCGCCGTTGCTCGGCGTGTGGCTGCTGGTGCTGCTCTCGACGGGCTTCGTCGGTCTGTCGACGGTGCTGGCGGGCGTGGCCTTGCCGCTGTGGGCGCTCGTGGAAGGCCGCGGCGGGACGTGGCTGGGGTTCGCCGTCGCCGTGGCTGCGCTGCTGACGTGGACACACCGCACCAACCTGCAGCGGCTGCGCGCAGGCACCGAGCACCGCTTCGAGAAGGCGCGTTTGCTGGCCCGGCTGTGGAGGCGTCGCGATGCGTGAGGGTGGATCCATCGACGCCGGTGACGTGACGACGTGGCGCGCGATCGGCGATGCCGATCTCGTGCTTGACGAGGCGACGCTCGCCGAGTTGGCCTCCTTCCACCACGCGGCTTCGGTCGATTCGACCCAGGACCGGGCGTTCGCCAGCGCGCTGCCCACGCGCGGCTGCGCGGTGTTCGTCGCGGATGCGCAGACCGCCGGTCGCGGTCGGCGCGGCCGTGCCTGGCAGACCGATGCGCGCGGCGCGTTGGCCTTCACCGTGCTGCGACGTTTCGCCCTGCCGCCGATGCGGCTCGCGCCGCTCGGGCCCGCGGTGGGCGTGGCGCTGGCGCGGGCTCTGCGCGGCCTCGGCGCGACGGATATCGCACTGAA
Organism: Silanimonas sp.; assembly: GCA_051660925.1. GTDB lineage: Bacteria > Pseudomonadota > Gammaproteobacteria > Xanthomonadales > Xanthomonadaceae > Silanimonas. Next base: position 3,922 of record JBOFQO010000393.1, read on the forward strand.
GTGGCCGAACGATCTCGTGGTCGATGACGCCAAGCTCGGCGGCATCCTCGTCGAGGCGCGCGGTGAGGCGGTCGCGATCGGCATCGGCCTGAACCTCGACATCGGCGCGATGCCCGAGGTCGAGCAGGCTTGGACCGATCTCCGCCACGTTGGCGCGACCGACGTGGACCGCGCCCGCGTGCTCGGCGCGCTGCTGCGCGACCTGCTGCCGGCGCTCGGGACCTTCGAGCGCGAGGGTTTCGGTGCCTTCGCCGCCGACTGGTCGCGCTTCGACGCACTGGCCGGACGCACGGTGCGCGTGTTGGCCGGCGCGGCGGTGCACGAGGGCGTGGCGCTTGGCATCGATGTCAGCGGCGGTCTGCGCGTGCGCCACGGTGATGGCGAGTGCGTGCATCACGCTGGCGAGGTGAGCGTCCGTGTGGCTGCTTGATCTCGGCAACACGCGCTTGAAGCTGGCGTGCGCCGAGGCCTCCGCTGCCGCCCGAGGCATCGGCCCGGTCACGGCGCTGGTGCACGAGGACACGGATTTCGAGGCGCGCCTGCTGCGGGTGCTCGCCCAGGCGGCGCCCGGCGCGGCGGGCAGCGTGGCCTGGCTGGCCAGCGTCGCACCGGAGGGGGTTCGGCGGCGCGTCGAGGCAGCGCTGGGCGCGTGCGGATTGACACTGAAGCGCGTCGTGACGCGGCCCGAATGCGCCGGCCTGCGCATCGCCTACGCTGACCCGTCGCGGCTCGGCGTCGATCGTTTCCTCGCCCTGCTGGCCGCGCGGGCGCGCGGCGGCGACCAGCTGGTGGTGAGCTTCGGCAGCGCGCTCACGGTCGACCTGCTCGACGCCCGCGGTCGCCACCACGGCGGGCTCATCGGCATCGCCGCCGGCCACGCGCGGCGCGCGCTGGCCGAGCGCTTTCCGGCGCTGGATCGTGGCGAAGGCGACGCCACCGTGGCGTTCGCTGCGGACACGCCCGACGCCGTCGCGGCCGGCACGCACCGGCAGGCACTCGGTTTGGTGCTCGCCGCGTGGGACGATGCCTGCGCCGCGCTCGGCCGGCCGCCGGCCCTGCTGCTCGGCGGCGGCGATGCGCCGGATTTCGCCGATGCGCTGGCGCGCCGCCTCAACGCCGAGGTCGCGATGAGCGACGCGCTCGTGCTCGAGGGTCTGCGCGTCTACGCCGGTTCGGCGGCCGACTGAGCGGCAACGCGAACGAAAGAACACGCGGCGCGGCTACACTGCACGCATGTTTTCGCGCGGTGCCTTGATCATCCTGTTCTGCCTGAACGTCGCGGCGGCCCTCTGGTGGGGGCTGCACACGCCGTCGCGCGCCGCTGCGCCGCCGCCGACCGACCCCGGCGTCCCGGGCCTGACCCTGCTGGCAGAAGCCGAACCCGACAGCCTGCCGGACACCGCGGAACTCGCCGTCGCGCCGACCCGCATGGACGCCGCGCCGGCCTGCCTCTCCGTCGGGCCCTTCGACACACCCTCGGCCCTGCGCCGGGCCGTCGATGTGCTCGGCGCCAGCGTCGGGAAGCTTCAGTACCGCGAAGCGCAGGTGCAAAGCTCGCGCGGCTGGCGCGTCTACGTGCCCGCCGCCGCCACCCGCAGCGATGCCCTGGCGCAGGCGCGCTCCCTGGCCGCACAGGGCATCCGTGACTACTACGTCGTCACGGCCGGCCCCGGCGAGAACACCGTGTCACTGGGGCTGTTCCGTGAGCAGGCGAATGCGGAGTCGCGCCTCGCCGAGGTGAAGGCCCTGGGCATCCCCGCGGTCATGGAGACCGCGAGCGAGGATCGCCCGCAGTGGTGGCTGGAGATCGCCGTGGCCGCCGACTACGACTGGCGCACGCCACTCGGTGCGGGCAACTGGCAGGCGCGGCCGATTCCCTGCTTCTGAGGCGGTGGTTCTGGCTACCGCGTCGGGCGGGTTAGACTGCGCGCCCCAGCGCCGGCATAGCTCAGCTGGTAGAGCAACCGCCTTGTAAGCGGTAGGTCGTCCGTTCGATTCGGACTGTCGGCACCACCTCCGCCGTAAGCGTCGTCCGGCCGAACGACGACGCAGCAGGAAGGAGTGAGCATGAGTCGTTTCCCGACCGTTGCGTTGATCGGCGCACCCACCGACATCGGCGCCGGCCACCGCGGCGCGGTGATGGGTCCGGAGGCGTTGCGCGTCGCCGGCATCGCCGAAGCCCTGCGCGAGCGCGGCGTCACTGTCGAGGACCGCGGGAACCTGAGCGGTCCGATGAACCCGTGGCTGCCGCCGCTCAATGGCTACCGCCACCTGCCGCAGGTGGTCGAGTGGAACGAGGCGGCGATGCGCGCCGTCGAGGCCGAGCTCGACGCCGGAAATCTGCCGGTGCTGCTCGGCGGCGACCACTGTTTGGGGCTCGGCAGCATCACCGCGGTGGCGCGCTGGTGCCGGCGCAGCGGCAGGAAGCTGCGGGTGATCTGGCTCGACGCCCACGCCGACTTCAACACGTCGGACGTCACGCCCTCCGGCAACGTGCACGGCATGCCGGTGGCCTGCCTGTGCGGCCTCGGCCCCAAGGAACTCACCCACCTCGGCGGCAGCGCCCCGGCGATCACGCCCGACGTCATCCGTCAGATCGGCATCCGTTCGGTTGACGCCGGCGAGAAGCGGCTGGTGAAGGAGTACGGCCTCGACATCTACGATATGCGCTACATCGACGAGGTCGGCATGAAGCGCGCCATGGATGAGGCGCTGGCCGGCATCGATGCCGACACCCACGTGCACGTCAGCTTCGACGTGGACTTCCTTGACCCCGGCATCGCGCCGGGCGTTGGCACCACGGTGCCGGGTGGCCCGAACTACCGCGAGGCGCAGCTGGTGATGGAGATGATCGCCGACACCGGCCGCATGGGCTCGCTCGACATCGTCGAGCTGAACCCGGCCTTCGACGAGCACAACAAGACCGCGCAGCTCGCCGTCGACCTCGTCGAGAGCCTGTTCGGCAAATCGACCTTGATGCGTGACTGAACGGGCTGCCAGCGTGCTGGCGCACCGAGCCCCGTTCGCCGCGGCCTTCACCCGCCGCGGCGCTAGAATCGGCCCACGTTCCACGGGAGCCTCCCCATGACCCAGTTCCGCCTGATTGCCGTCGCCCTGCTGGCCCTTGTCGCGCTCTCCGCCTGCAACACCGTCGCTGGCTTCGGCAAGGACGTGAAGAAGGTCGGTGAGGTGATGGAACGCGAGGCCGACGAAGCCAAGAACTGACCGGCCCTCAGGGGTCGGGTACGAAGCCGCCGGGGAACGCCCGCGGCTCGCGCGCCAGCCACGGCTGGCGCTCCGCACGGATGACGCCCCGTGCCACCAGGGCCTCGCGGCGGTCGTAGCGCAGGGCGATGATTTCGTCGGCGTGCCGGCTGGCTCGCTCAAAGGCCGTGCGCGATGTCGGCGACCAGCGCCGTTCGCCGTGCCCCGTGCCCAGCGGTGAGGTCGGCACGGGCGCGCCGGCATAGGCGTCGGAACGCGCTTCGGCCGCGGGGGCAGCCTGCGAAGCGCGCCGTTCGGCCCTCGACGCGTCCTGCGAGCGATCACGCTCGGCTAGCGCCAAGGGTTCGGCGATCGGCGTCGGCCACGGCTCGTGCACCACGGCTTCGCGGAAC
>JBOFQO010000394.1:0-2120 GCA_051660925.1 Silanimonas sp.
CGACCGCTGCCTTCAACCGCTTCGCCGCCTCTCTGAGCGGCACCGCGCTGCGCCGGACGCGCGATAGCAGCAGCGCGCCTTCGAAGCTGGCGATCACCCACTCGGCGAGCGCGCGGCCTTCCTTCGCTTTTCCGGGCCGCAGGTGCGCGGCCAAGGTCGCCACCCAGTCGTCGAACAGCGCGCTGCAGTGCGCGGCCAGCGGGTCGTCGGGCGCGATGTCGAGGGCGACCGCGCCGATCGGGCAGCCGGCGCTGAAGCCCAGCTGTTCCTGGCGCTTCGCCGCATCGTCGATAAAGGCCGCGACCGCGGCACCCGGCGTCGCGGCCTTCGCGAAACGCGCATCGAGCCCCGCGCGCAGCTGCGCGGAGTACACCGACAGCGCCTCGGCCACCCACTGCGCCTTGCCCCCGGGAAAGAAGTGGTAGAGCGAGCCCTTGGTCGCGCCGCTGGTCTCGATCAGCGCGGCGAGCCCGGTGCCCTCAAAGCCGTGGCGCGAGAGCAGCTGCACCGCGCCGGCGAGCAGGCGCGCGCGCGTGCCGGGGTCGACGGACGGTGTCGGGGGTTTCGTCGTGCTCATGCGCTCGTCGGCGGTGGCGTGGCACCGTGGCGTTCCAGCCAGGCCAGGGCATCGTCCCACAGGCGCTCGCGACCGCGGCGGAAGTAGCCCATGTGGCCGAGCGCGCCGTGCTCGTGCGGGGCGAGGTCGATGCCGTCGACACGCGTCGCGGTGTAGCCGCTGAAAAACGCGTCGCGCGAGGCTGGCAATGCCCAGAGATCGTCGAGCGCGTTCGCTGCGGCAATCGGATAGCGCGCCCTGGAGAAGCCGTCGAGGCGGCCATTCGCATTCGCTTTCGGGTCGTCGAAGAAGTAGCGCGGGAAGCCGCACCAGTGCCGCCATTGCCGATACACGCCTTCCGGAAGGTCCTCGCCGCCGAGGCCGAGCCGCTTCATCGGCAGGCAGCCGAGCAGGGCGACGGCCGGTGGGCCGATCACGTTCCACAGCAGCCACACGCGAAGGCGCTCAGGCTTCGGCATCCAGCCGCCCCAGCCCGCGCCGCTGCCGAAGGTGTAGACGGCGCTGACGTTGCCGCCGTCGCCCATCAGACCCATCGCGTGGCCGGCGTAGGAGTGGCCCACCACCCACAGCGGCTTGCCGGGCTCGCGCAGCGCGTCGAGCGCGGCGGCGGTGTCGAGCCGGGCCCAATCGTCGTAGGTCGCCGGGAAGCCGCGCAGGCTTTTCGGCTTCGATCCGCCGATGCCGCGGTAGTCGAAGGTGAGCACATCGCAGCCCTGCGCCGCGGCGTGGGTGGCGAAGGCGCGGTAGAAGCCCTGCGGCACGCCGGTGGCGCCGAGTACGAGCACCTGTGCGCGCGTCGGGGTGGAGGGCGAGACGTGCGTCGCGGCCAGTGGGTAGCCGTCGCGGGCGGCGAGGGTGAAGGCGTGGGTGGTGGCATGCATTGAGTAAACCGAATGGTCTAGACCGGTCGGTATAGTGTGATGCCGTTCGCCCTCCGGCAAGCGGCAGGCTAGGCTCAAGGCCTCCCCCTCAAGGACGAACCCATGTCGACGTTCTGGCGCTGGCTGTCCCGCCTGCTGCTCGTGCTGCTCTTCGCCGTCGCGGTCGTTGCCGCGATCTGGGCCTACGGGCGACTGACGTCGCCGACACCGGAGCAGGAAGCCGCGATCGCGCTGATGCAGGCGGATGCGCCGGGCGAAGGCGAGGTTCCCGCTGATGATGGCGCTGCCGAAGGCGCCGGGCGCGTTTCCGCCGGCGGTGAGCTGCGGCGACGCCGACGACGATGCGTGCATCGCCACCATCGAATCGGCACCGGAAGCCAACGCCGCGGCGCTTGAGCCGTTCCGGCCGCAGCTGGAGGCCGCGGCCAAGGCCCTGCGCGCGCCGGTGTTCCGCGATCGGCGCGAGGTGGTGCAAATGGGCGTCGATGAGATCCCGCCGTTTCAAGCCGTGGTCCAGATCGACAGCCTGCGCGCGCTGGATTTCTCCGCCGGCAACACCGCGGGCGCGCTGTCCTCGGCCTGCGCGGACGCACAGGGCGCGGCGCGCTGGGCCGTCGAGCCCGACACGCTGATCCAGGCGAGGATCGGCGTCGCGGCCTTCC
>JBOFQO010000395.1:0-4552 GCA_051660925.1 Silanimonas sp.
CGAGACCTTCGAGCGCACGACCCTCGACGCGGCCCAGCACCTTGGCCTCGGCCACGCCGTAGCGGGCCAGCGCCTTTTCGACGAGGGCTTCTGCCAGCACCAGCAGCACGCGCCGTCCGTCGCGTGACGGGCCCTCAACCAGCGCGTAGCGGAGCTCGGCGCCGAGCGTCACCGCCAGCGAAGCCGGCAGGGTCCACGGCGTGGTCGTCCAGATCGGTACCGCGACGATCGCATCGTCTTCAATCGTCGAACCGAACTTCGCGGCCAGCGCCTTCGCGTCCTTCGCGTCGTAGGCGACATCGACCATGGGCGAGGTCTTGTCGGCGTACTCGATCTCGGCTTCGGCCAGCGCCGAGCCGCAGTCGAAGCACCAGTGCACTGGCTTGGCGCCGCGCACGAGATGCCCGCGCTCGACGATCTTCGCTTGCGCGCGGACCATGTCGGCTTCGAAGCGGAAGTCCATCGTGCGGTAGGGGTGGTCCCAATCGCCGAGGACGCCGAGGCGCTGGAAATCGCGCGACTGACCAGCGATCTGCTCGGCGGCGTATTCGCGGCACTTCTGCCGGAACGCGGCGGCGTCCAGCTTGTCGCCGACCTTGCCGAACTTCTTCTCAACGGCGAGCTCGATCGGCAGGCCGTGGCAGTCCCAGCCCGGCACGTAGGGCGCATCGAAGCCGGCCAGCAGCTTCGATTTCACCACGAGGTCCTTCAACACCTTGTTGACGGCGTGGCCGATGTGGATGTTGCCGTTCGCGTAGGGCGGACCATCGTGCAGCACGAAGCGCGGCCGGCCGGCGGCGCGGGCGCGCACTTGGTCGTACAGGCGACCGTCCTGCCAGCGCTGCAGCGCGGCGGGCTCGCGCTTCGGCAGATCGCCGCGCATCGGGAAGGCCGTGTCCGGCAACGAGATGGTGCTCTTGTAGTCGATGCTCACGGCGTCGTCAGGGCAAGGGAATGGGGATGGGCGGCGCGCGAATGGTCGGCGAGGATTGCGCGGGCCTGCGCGGAGTCGCGGTCCATCTGCTCGATCAATGCGGGCAGGCCATCGAACTTCAATTCGTCACGCAGCTTGGCGACAAACTCGACGCCGATACGCCGGCCATAGAGGTCCCCGTCGAAGTCGAAGAGATGCGCTTCCAGCAGCGGCTCTTTGCCGTTCACCGTCGGCCGCGTACCGAGGCTGGAGACGCTGGCCATCGGCCGGTCGCCCACGCCATGCACCCAGGTCGCGAAGATGCCGTGCATCGGCGGGCGCTTGCCGCCGAATCGCAGGTTGGCGGTCGGGTAGCCGAGCGTGCGGCCGAGCTGCTTGCCGCGCACCACGCGGCCGGGGATGGCATACGGCCGCCCCAACAGCACGGCGGCACGGTCGAAATCGGCGACCGCCAGCGCCGCGCGCACGGCGGTACTCGACACGCGCTCGCCGGCGTCTTCGACCAGGGGCAAGGCCTGTGTGGCGAAGCCGAGCTCGGCGCCCATCCGCTGCAGCAGGGCCACATCGCCGCCGCGGCGGTGGCCGAAGCGGAAATCCGGCCCCACCCACACCTCGCGGGCGTTGAGCTTCGCGACCAGCACCGCGCGGACAAAGTCCTCGGCAGCCATGGCGACCATGGCCGGGTTGAAGCGCAGCAGGCCGATCACGCCGACCTCCAACGCCTGCAGGCCAGCGATCTTCGCCGCCGGCAGGATCAGTCGCGCCGGCGGGTCGGGCGCCATGAAGAACTCGCGCGGCAGCGGCTCGAAGCTCAACACCACGAGCGGCAGGCCGAGTTCGCGCGCACGGGCGCGGGCGCGGCCGATCAGCGCCTGATGACCCCGATGCAGGCCGTCGAACGCACCGATGCAGACCACGCTGCCGGCGGGGGTGGGCGACGCGCCCCCGATGTCACGGAACAGCAGGCTCATTAGACCGCCGAGTATAGCGGCGCCGGGCGCGCAAAGCCGCGCGGGCCGGCCCGGTTCAGTGCGCCCAGACTTGCCGCGGCCGCAGGCCGAAGGCCAGCAGGGCGAGACCATAGACCGCCGCGCCGGCAGCCACGCAGGCCAGCACCGAGCCGATGCGTGGCCACAGCGGCATCGCGGTGAAGTCGCCCAGCCACGCCCGCAGCGCCCAGAGCGCGGCGGCCATCAGCGCCGCCGCGGCCAGCACCTGCGCCAGGTAGCGGCCCCAACCCGGCTGGGTGCGGTAGATGCCGTCGCGGTGCAGCCAGACCCACAGCAGCACCGCGTTGGCGACGCCGGCCAGCGCGGTCGCCAGCGCGATCCCGGCGTGCGCGCCGTCGATGCCGTAGTGCCACAGCGGCGTGGTGATGGCGGCGGTCAGCGCGACGTTGATGAAGACCGTCGCAATCGCCGCGCGCATCGGCGTCTTCGTGTCCTGCCGCGAGTAGAAGGCCGGCAGCAGCACTTTGGTCAGCATGAAGGCTGGCACGGCGATGGCCGTGGCCGACAGCGCCAGCCCGGTCATTCGCGCGTCCTCGGCGGTGAACGCGCCGTGCTGGAACATCGCTGAGGCCAACGGCTCGGCCAGCATCAGCAGGCCGACACCGGCCGGAATGCCGGCCAGCATCACCATGCGCAGGCCCCAATCGATCGCCTTCGCGTAACCCGCGTCGTCGCCGGCGGCAAACCGTGAACTCAAGTGCGGCAGGATCACCGTGCCGATGGCGACACCGAACAGGCCGAGCGGGAATTCGCTCAAACGATCGGCGTTGTAGAGCCAGGTCTGGCTACCGGTGACCAGCAGGGACGCAAAGATCGTGCCGACGATCAGGTTCAGCTGCGCCACCGATGACGAGAACAGCGTGGGAAGCATCAGCGCGCCGACCTTGCGCACCGCCGGATGGCGGAAATCCAGCCGAAACCGCGGCCGCGCACCGAGGCGACCCAGCGCCGGCCACAGCAGCGCGAACTGCAGGGCGCCGGCGATCACCACACCCCAGGCCAGCGCCATCGGCGGCACCTCGAAGACCGGTGCCAGCGCCAGCATCGCGGTGATCATCGCGACGTTGTGCAGCACCGGCGTCACCGCCGCGAGCCCGAAGCGGCCGTGACTGTTCAGCACCGCGCCGGCCAGTGCCGTCAGGGAAATGAAGACGAGGTAGGGGAAAGTGATGCGAAGCATCGACGCGATCAGATCGATACGACCCGGCTCGTCCAGCGCGCCCGGCGCGAACAGCGTGGCAATCCACGGCGCGGCCAGCATGCCGAGGCCCGCCACGACGACGACGACGGCGCACAGGGCGCCGGCCACGTGGTCGAGGAAGGCGCGCACGGCCTCGCGGTCGCCCTGCTCCTTCAGCGCCGAGTACGCCGGGACGAAGGCCGACGAGAACGAGCCCTCCGCGAAGATGCGCCGCAGGTAGTTCGGGATGCGGTAGGCGACGACGAAGGCGTCCATGGCCGCCGAGGCGCCGAACAGGCTGGCCTGCAGAACGTCGCGGACCAGCCCGGCGAGCCGGGACAGCAGGGTCATGGCGCTGAAGACGGCGGTCGACCGCAACAGGGCGGGTCGTTTCACGCGGTTTTCCTGAACGCCGGGGCTTGAAAGCCGCTTACTTCTTGACGCACCAAGGTTTTTCCCCAATACTCCGCGGTCTTTCGTGCACCATCTTACCCAGTTTCACGCAGGAGCCGTCCGTGGCCAACATCAAGTCCGCCAAGAAGCGCGCCAAGCAGGCCGCTGTCCGCAATGCTCGCAACTCGGCCCAGCGCTCGATGCTGCGCACCGCCGTCAAGAAGGTCGTCAAGGCCATCGATGCCAAGGACGCCGCTGCTGCCGAAGCCGCGTTCGCCATCGCTCAGCCGATTCTCGACCGCTACGCTTCGCGTGGCCTGATCCACAAGAACAAGGCCGCCCGCCACAAGGCACGCCTGAACGGCCACATCAAGGCCCTCAAGGCCGCCTGATCCCAGGTTGTGGTTCGTCCATGGCCCACGCGGCCATGGAACGCGAAAAAGCCGGCATTGCGCCGGCTTTTTTGTTGCCTGTCGATGGCGGGAACGGGCGCCGTCAGGCGCCCTCGCCCGCTTTCGGCGTCGCCGGTGCCGATTCGACCGGGCGCGGCGCATTGCGCTCCGCCCACGCGGCATCCTCGGCCGCTTCCAGCGCCGCGTGCTTCTGGTCGTCGAAGAACTGCTGCACCTTCAGCATGATCGGGCGCGTGCCTTCGCGGCTGATCGCCGAGACGACGAAGTGCGGTTCCTTCCAGTCCAAGCGTCGCACGACTTCGGCAACGCGCTCGGCGGTTTCGTCCTCGTCGAGCAGGTCGGCCTTGTTGAGCACCAGCCAGCGCGGCTTCTCGAGCATCGCGGGGTCGTACTTGCGCAGCTCGTTCTCGATCGCGCGGACCTGCTCGACCGGATCGACGCCCTCGTCCATCGGCGCCATGTCGACGAGGTGCAGCAGCAGCCGCGTGCGCTGAACGTGGCGCAGGAACAGCGCGCCAAGGCCCGCACCATCGGCCGCGCCTTCGATCAGGCCCGGGATGTCGGCGATGACGAAGCTCTTGAAGGCTTCGACGCTGACCACGCCGAGGTTCGGATACAGCGT
>JBOFQO010000396.1:0-3972 GCA_051660925.1 Silanimonas sp.
CCAGTAGTCGTTGTACATCTTCGACAGGTACTTGTTGCCGGTGTCGCAGACGAACACGACGACCTTCTTGGGCGTGGTCTGCTCGCGGCAGTAGCGCAGCGCGGCGGCCAGCAGCGTGCCCGACGACGACCCGCCCAGCACGCCCTCCTTCGCCAGCAGCTCGCGGCCCGCGAGCATGCTGTCGCGGTCGCTGACGGCATAGGCCTTCTTGACGCGGGTGAAGTCCGAGATGTCGGGCAGGAAGTCCTCGCCGATGCCCTCGACGAGCCAGCTGCCCGACTTCGTGTCGAGCACGCCCTCGTTGATGTAGCGCGTCAGGATCGAACCGACCGGATCGGCCAGCACCAGCTCGACGTGCGGCGCGGCCTTCGCGAAGAAACGTGAGAGGCCGGTCATCGTGCCCGAACTTCCGCAGCCGAAGACGATGGCGTCCATTCCGCCCGCGCCCTGCATCTGTTCCCAGATCTCCGGGCCGGTCACCGTCTCGTGCGTGAGCGGGTTGTCCGGATTGCCAAACTGGTTGATGAAGTAGGCGCCCGGCGTCTCCGTGGCAATGCGCGCGGCAAGGTCCTGGTAGTAGTCCGGGTGGCCTTTGGCGACGTCCGAACGCGTCAGCACGACTTCGGCGCCCATCGCCTTCAGGTTGAAGATCTTCTCGCGGCTCATCTTGTCGGGCACGACAAGCACCAGCCGGTAGCCCTTCTGCTGGGCAGCGAGCGCGAGGCCGATGCCGGTGTTGCCGGCCGTGCCTTCGACGAGTGTGGCGCCCGGCGCGATCTTCCCGGCGCGCTCCGCGGCTTCAATCATCGTCACGCCGATGCGGTCCTTTACCGAACCGCCAGGGTTCATGCATTCGAGCTTCAGGTACAGCTCGCACAGACCGGTGTCGAGCTTCTGCGCCTTGACGATGGGCGTGTTGCCGACGAGTTCGAGGACGCTCTGGTGGACGGGCATGGGAATCGCGGACCAACGGGGTTGCTGATTGTAACAGTCCGAACTAACCGACCCGATCCGGCCCCGAGGACGCGCTGCGCGAGTGCCACCGCACGCGCTGAAGCGGACGCTCGATGAGGCGCCACGACACCCACGAAACGGCCGCGGTGCCGATCGCGAACACCGCGACCGCGGAAATGCCGGTGAGATGAAGCGGGCCGGTGACGGCCGCGAGCACGGGCATGTGCCAAAGGTAGGCGCTGAAACTGACCCATCCCAGCACCCTCGCGATCCTCAGCTCGAAGGGCCGGCGAATCCACGCCGGCCCGTGGACCGCCGCAAGAACAAGGGTCGACCACGCCACGGCGAAGAACGCGAACCAGCCGTGGTTCAAGCTCGGCTCGAAGGGGTCGCGGCCCAGCAGGGCCACGGTCGCCGGCATCGTGGCGAGCAGGGCCAGCGCGGCCGCCATCCCCAGCGCACCAAACAGGGCCGGCGCGGGCGCCGCGCTTCGCGACCAGCGCACCGACATCACCGCCGCCAGCGCGCCCGCGAAGAACAGCACCAGGTAGGGCCCGAGGCGGACGTCGTTCGCGGCGGATGCGGACGGTGGCCAAACTGCCGTCGTCACGAGACCGGCCGCCACGGCTGCCACCGAGCTTCCAGCCAGCCCCCCTCGACGCTCGGCGAACGCGAAGATCGCCGCGACGACGGGTAGCCACAGGTAGTAGTGGAACTCGACCGGGATGCTCCACAGCACGCTGACGCCGTCGAGCAGGAGCAGATGGCGCAGCAGCGCGCCGGCATCCAGCGCATAGGGCCACCAGGGTGCCGCACCGATGGCGGTGATCGCGAAGCTTGCCAGCAACACCACGAGGTACAGCGGCCAGATCCTCAGCACACGACGCAGGGCGTAGTCCGCCCAGACGGCCCCGCTTTTCCAGGCGCCGGCAGGCCGCGCCAGCAGCAGACGCGTGAGTAGGAAGGCGCTGAGCACGAAGAACAGGTACACGCCGCTCTTGCCAATGCCGGAAAGGCTGAAGCCCGGAAGCACCGGGAGCCCCGCATTGGCCGCATGGGAGAGCAGCACGATCAGCACGGCGACGCCGCGCAGGCCGTCCAGCGCGGGCATCTGTCGCGGTTCCACCGGTGTCGATGTCGCTGCGGGCGGCGAAGCCGGCACAGTGATTTCCTTGCCCAGCCGTTACGGGGCCGGAATACTAGCCGATCGCTCGACACCCCATCGCTGGCCCATGCCCATCACGATCCCCGAACGCAACGACCCGTGCCCCTGTGAAAGTGGCAGGAAGTTCAAGAGCTGCTGCGGACCCACGAACTCGCGCAGCGTGGACGCCGAAGTGGAACGCCTCGGCCGCGAGGGCATCCGCCTCGAAGCCGCCGGCGACCTGCCTGCGGCCTACGCGCGGTTCCGCACCGCCGCGGCGCTGGCGCCCACGAACCCGCGGATTCGCTACATGGTCGGCACGGCCGAGCTCAACCTTGGTCGCTACCCCGATGCGATCGTGAACCTCGAGCTCTCCGCGCGCGGCGAGCCGATCGCCGAAGCCCACTACAACCTGGGGCTCGCCCTGAAGAACATGGGTCGACTTGAGGACGCCGCCCTGCACTTCCGCCAAGCCAGCCTGCTCAAACCAGACTGGATGCCGCCGACGACAAACTACGGGTACGCGCTGCTCGACCTCGGCTTCGCTGCCGCCGCCGTCGACGTCATGCGGCGCTGCATCGAAGGCGGCGTGGCCGACCCCTTGTCCTTCAGCAACCTGCTGCTGACGACGCAGTACCTCCCCGAATTCACCATCGAGGAAATGAACGATCTGCACCGCGGCTACGGCAGAGCGATCCAGGAGGCCTATCCGCCGATGCCGCCAAGAGCGATGGATCCGGAAGCGAAACGCCTCCGCGTTGGCCTGGTGTCGGGAGACCTGCGAACGCACCCCGTGGGGCTGCTGCTCGCCGACGTGCTGCCGATGCTCGCTGCGGAGAGTCTCGACATCGTCGCGCTATCGGCGGGCCCCGAGACGACACCGCGCGACCCCGCGAGGAAACGCATCCGCGACGCCGTGCGCGAGTGGCATGACGTCGAGCACATCAACGACAACGCGCTCGGCACCTTCGTTCGCAACGCCGGTATCGACGTGTTGGTCGACCTGTCGGGCCACACGGGCTACAACCGGCTGGGCGCCTTCGCCATGCGTCCCGCACCGTTGCAGGTCACCTGGCTCGGCTATGGCGCCACCACGGGCCTCGACCGCATCGACTACATCCTCACCGACCCGGTCTCCACGCCGGTCGAAGACGAACCGCAGTACACCGAACGCATCTGGCGCCTCGATCTGCCGCGCCTGCCCTTCTCGCCGCCCGTCGACGCGACCGACCCCGCACCGGAACCGCCCGCCGTGGAAAGCGGCGCGATCACCTTCGGCTGCTTCAACAACCTCGCGAAGATCAACCCGCGCGTCGTCTCGGCGTGGGCCCGCATTCTGCAGGGCACGCCCGGCAGCCGATTGCTCCTGAAGAGCCGCCACTTCGACCAGCCGACAGCGCGCAAGGCGCTTCTGGACGGCTTCGCGTCGTTCGGCGTCCCGCTCGACCGGATCGTGCTCGAGGGCTACGACCGTCGCGATCGCTATTTCCACGCCTTCGCCCGCATCGACATGGCCCTCGATCCGTTTCCTTTTACCGGCGGCATGTCAACGCTCGACGCGCTGTGGATGGGCGTTCCCGTGGTCGGCAAGCGCGGCGACCGCATGATCGGCCGGCAGGCTGAAATGGTGCTGCAGCACATCGGCCTTGACGACTGGATCGCCGAGGATGATGACGCCTACGTCGCTCTGGCCTGCCGCAAGGCGGCCGACCTGCCCGCTCTGGCGGCGCTCCGCACGAGCCTGCGTCCGCGCATGCAGGCAGCACCCTTCGCGCAACCCGGCGCCTATGGCAAGGCGCTTGGCAAGGCCATCTGGGGCATGTGGCTCGAGCAGTGCGCTCGCAACGCTGAGCCGTCGCCGGGCTGACACGCCC
>JBOFQO010000397.1:0-7753 GCA_051660925.1 Silanimonas sp.
GGCCGCGGTCTTGTGCAAGTGGCCGAACGCGGCACGCCGGGCACGCGCTACCTGCTCACCGGCGCCAACACGACGATGGCCGAACTCACTGCGCTGATCGCGCGACAGGCCGGCGTGGACGCACCGCGCGCGCTGCCGCTAGGGATGGCGCGCGCTGTTGGCGCCCTGCAGAAGCTGCGCTGGCGCGCCTTCCGCGGTGCGCCGCCGTTGATCAGCGACACTGCGATCGCCGTGATGGCCGGCGGCCAGTGGCTGGACGGCGCGGCGGCCACGCGCGATCTCGGTTACGCGCCGCGGGTCGATCTCGAACAGACGGTGGCGCGCGCCCTGGCCTGGTTCCGCGCGAACGGGTACTGCTGAATCGCCTCCGGCGCGTGGACGGCTCCGTGACTTTTCGCCTCGGACGTCTCTGACTCAGACGTCCCCGTCGGTGGCCCAGCCCTCGCCGCTGCCGCGGGTGAACACGCGATCGGAGGCCAGCACCTCGCCCGCCGGGACCGTCGGCGCATCGGCCAGCCGCGCGTAGATCGGCGCGAAGTCCGGGCGCGTGGCGTCCATCAGCTGCTGGTAGCCGTCGATGACGAAATAGGTCTTCTGGTAGGTGTCGATGCGGTAGCGCGTGCGCATCACCCGCTCGAGATCGAAGCCGAGGCGGTTCGGCGCGGCGCTCTCCAGGCCGTGGATCGACTCGCCCTTCGAAGAAAGGATGCCGGCGCCGTAGATGCGCAGGCCCTCGGCGGTGTGGATCAGGCCGAACTCCACCGTGTACCAGTACAGACGCGTCAGCTGCGCCAGCGCCTCCGCGCCGAAGCCGTGCGCGCGCACACCGCCCTGGCCATAGGCCTGCATGTAGTCGGCGAACACCGGGTTCATCAACAGGGGCACATGGCCGAACAGGTCGTGGAAGAGGTCCGGCTCGCTCAAGTAGTCGAGCTGCTCGGGCGTGCGGATCCACCAGGTCACCGGGAAGCGCTTGTTGGCGAGGTGTTCGAAGAAGGTGAGCTCGGGCAGCAGACCTTCGACGCCGATCAGCTCCCAACCGGTGCGCGCGCGCAGCATGCGGTTCAAGTCGTCGAACTTCGGGATGCGGTCCTCGCCCATGCCCATCGCGTCCTGCGTGCGCAGGAACTCCGCCTCGGCGCGACCGACCAGCAGCTCGCGCTGGCGGCGGAACAGCCGTGCCCAGACGTCGTGGTCGGTGGCGCTGTAGCTGGACCACGGCTGCTCGATCACCGCGGTCGTGTAAACCGGCACGCTGCCCTTCTCGGTTTGCAGGTGTTCGACGCGGCGGGGCAGGGCGTTCATGGCGGCGGCTCGGCAGGTCGGCGCGGATCGCGGCGAGGCGGCCATTGTGGTGCCGACGGCGCGCAACAGGCTTGCGAAGTTGCGCCGATTGGGCAATTCGGCGCAATAATCGTGCACAGAGGGTCGAGTATGCCCTCGTTTCACGCCCCGCCCCTTCGTTTGACGGCCCGCTCCCATGACGTCGCTCGCCCTCGACCGCACCGACCACGCCCTATTGCGCGCCCTGCAGTCGGAAGGCCGGCTCAGCAACGTCGATCTCGCCGAGCGCGTGAACCTGTCGCCGTCGGCCTGCCTGCGCCGCGTTCAGCGGCTCGAAGCGGATGGCGTCATCACCGGCTACCGTGCGCAGGTCGACGCGGCCAAGCTCGGCCTCGGCTTGCACGCCTTCGTGCGCGTGCAGCTGAAGAGCCACGGCGCCGCGGATATCGCGCGCTTCGCCGAGAGCATCAATGCGTGGGACGAGGTGGAGCGCTGCCACGCGCTCACCGGCGACATGGACTACCTGATCGAAGTGCGCGTGCAGGACCTCGAGCACTTCTCGCGCTTCCTGCTCGACCGACTGCTCGCCGGCGGCCAGGTGGCTGACGTCAATTCGAGCTTCGTTCTCCGGGCGGTGAAGTAGGCGGCTGCCGGAACGGCAGCACGCTGCCGCGACCGTCGTCGTGATCGGGGCGGACCCACAGCACCGGCACCTCGCTGGGGCGCGCCGGTTCGAAGGTGTCCGCCTCGATCGCCTTGGCCTCGACCAGGATTTCGGCCTGCTGCTCCTCGATCTCCCACGAGTAGAGCCGGCGCGGCGGCGGTGGGTCGCGGTGGCGCCAGACGAACGCCGCGATGACGCCGGCCAGGGCGCCGCCAGCGTGCATCTCCCAGCTGATGCGCCACTCATGCGGCAGCACCGTCAGCAGCATGCCGCCGAACAGCATCATCGCGATCATCGCCGCCACCACCGAGGGGCGATCCCGGCGCAGCAGGGCCAGCGTGAACAGCGCGAAGAACAGGCCGTGCACAAGGCCCGAGGCGCCGAGGTGCACTGACGGCCGGCCGATGAACCAGGTGAAGACACCGGCGCCGACCCACGCGGCCACCACGATCCGCGAGGCCGAGCGCGGGTAGACCGTGCCGACCAGGGTGCCAAGCACCACGAGCCCGAGCGCGTTCGAGAACAGGTGGCCCCAGTCGGCGTGCAGCAGTGGCGCGCTGCCCAGGCCGACAAGGCCCGGCAACGTCAGCGGCACCACGGCCCACTGCGACAGCGCCGGCCAGGCGATGGTGGCGATGTGCACGCCGCCCAGCAGCACGACGAACAGCAGCCAGCGGAACAGGTGGTGGCGCACGCGCTCGCGCTGCGCGCGGGCCAGGGCGGCGGGGTCGTAGGCGGGTGTGGCGACGTCCATGCCGCCGACATGGGGGCAGCAGGCCACGGGACAAGCCGGGGCGGCACAGGATGGCGGCGCGCGGCGGCGGTGCTCCGGCAGCGATGGCGCGCGGGACGCGCCTATCATCACCGCTTCGACCGTCGATGACGCCATGGAACTCGACCTCCGCACCATCGCCGTGCTGTCCACGGTGCTGAGCACCCTCACCTTCATTGCGCTGGCCGCGGTGATGCGCGATTTCCCGAGCGACTCGCGCGCGGAGCTGCGCTACTGGACGCTGGGCATCGGCCTGCTGGCGCTCGGCTGGCTGCTGATCGCGGTGCGCGGCCGGGTGCCTGACGTCGCCTCGGTGGTGATGGGCAACCTCGTGCTGTTCCTCGCCTTCCAGTTCATGCTGTTCGCGCTGCGCGCCTTCCTGCACCTGCCGGTCCTGCGCTGGCGCGATCTTGTCGCGCCGCTGCTGCAGGTCGCGGTGAGCGTGGTGTTCCTGTGGTTCGTGCCCAGCCTCACGGCGCGCGTGGTCCTTGGCGCGCTGCTGGTGGCGGCCGTGCTGGCCGAGGCGGCGCACGTGCTGTGGGTGCACGCGCCGCGACCGCAGCCGATGGCCTACCACGTCGTCGGCGTGTCGCTCGTCGCCATGGTCGTCATCCTGCTCAGCCGCGCGGCGGTGCAGCTCGGCTCCGGTGGCGTCGACGAGATGATGCAGCCGTCGCCGATGCAGGGCATCGTCTTCACGATGGCGAACATGGCGCCCCTGGTGGCGACGCTCGGCTTCCTGCTGATGATCAACGAGCGCCTGCAGCGCGCGATGCATCGCCTCGCGGTCGCCGACCCGCTGACCGGGCTGGTCAATCGCCGCGAGCTGGAGCGGCGCGCCGAGCTCCTGCTGCGCGATCGCCAGCTTGCGCTCGGCGTCGTCGCCATCGACGCCGACCACTTCAAGCGCATCAACGACACCCGCGGCCACGACGCCGGCGACCGCGTGCTGGTGGCGCTGTCCGAACGCCTCTTGGCCGCGGCCCGTCCCGGCGACGTCGTCGGCCGGCTCGGCGGCGAGGAGTTCGTGATGCTGCTGCCGCAGGCCGGGGCCGACGAGGCGAGGCAGCGCGCTGAAGCGCTGCGCGCGTCGATCGCCGGGGCACCCGTCACGCTCGACGACGGCGCCCTGGACGTCACCGTGTCCATCGGCGTCGCCCTGCGCGGCGCGGAAACCACGCTGGCTGATCTGCTGCGCACCGCCGACCACGCGATGTACGCGGCGAAGGCCGCCGGGCGCAATCGCGTCGTCGTGGCCGACTGAGCCGGGGCGGCGGGGCCGCCGCGTACAATGCGCGCATGAACGCCATCGCCGACAACCCCGCGGTCCGCCTGAAGATCGAGCGCCGCTCGAACCATCCGTGGATCTTCCAGAAGATGGTCGAGAAACCGCCGACCAAGCCGAAGCCCGGCAGCATCGTCGAGGTCTACGACCGCGACGGCACATGGTGCGGCCGCGGCTTCTACAACGGCCATTCGCGCATCGCGCTGCGCATCCTGACCATCGATCCCGACGAGGCCATTGACGCCGCGTGGTTCCAGCAGAAGATCGCGGCCGCCGTCGCGCTGCGCCGCGACGTGCTGAAGCTCGACGCGGTCAGCGACGCCTGGCGCGTGGTGCATTCCGAAGGCGATGGCATCTCCGGCCTCGTGGTCGACCGCTACGGCGACCTGCTGGTCGTCGAATTCTTCTCGGCCGGCGCCTTCCGCCACCGCGAGTGGATCTTCGCGGCACTGGAGGCGCAGTTCCCCGGTTGCCGCTTCTGGTGGTTCGCCGACGAGCACGTGCAGAAGCAGGAAAGCTTCGACCTGCACCAGCGCGAGGTGCCGAAGCCCGCGATCATCACCGAGCACGGCATCCAGTTCCGCGCGGCCCCCGGCAGCGCGCACAAGACCGGCTTCTTCGCCGACCAGCGCGACAACCGCGAGTGGCTGTCGCGCCAGGTCGAGGGCAGGACCGTGCTCGACCTGTGCTGCAACACCGGCGGCTTCGCGGTGTACGCCGCGGCGCGCGGGGCCGCCGACGTGCTCGGCGTGGACATCGACGAGGACGTTATCGAGATCGCCAAGGGCAACGCCAAGTTGAACGGCGTGCGCCCGCGCTTCGTGCAGGCCGACATCTTCCCGTGGCTGCGCGATGCCGCCGTACGCGGCGAGCGCTACGACGTGGTGATCCTCGACCCGGCGAAGATGACCCGCGACCGCGAGCAGGTGATCCCGGCGCTGAAGAAGTACCTCGACATGAACAAGCTGGCGCTGGGCGTGTGCAAGCCGGGTGCGCTGTTCGCGACCTTCTCCTGCACAGGCCTGGTGAGCGAGGAGGAGTTCCTCGACATGCTGCGCCGCGCGGCCTTCTACGCAAACCGCACGGTGCAGGTCATCAAGGTGGCTGGCGCCGGCGCCGACCACCCCTGGCTGGCGCACGTGCAGGAAAGCCGCTACCTGAAGGCCGCGTTCTGCCGCGTGCTGGACTGAGCCCGCGCCGCTAGGCCGGGCAGCGCCCGTCGCGGCATCGGCGCGGCAGGCGCAGCCGGCAGAACAGCGCATACATCCAGGCCAGCGCGCGCGAGTCGATGACCCACGCGAAGCGTCGCGCCCACGGGGCGTAGCGCGGCAGCCGGCGCCAGATCTCGCGGAAGGCCGACACGCCGATGTGCCAGGTGCCGTGCGCGTCGATGGCGTGCAGCGTGGCAATGGCATCGGTCGGCCTGAGGCCGACGTCCGCAAGGCGGTCGAACTCGCGGGCCGCATCCGTGAAGCGGATCGCCTGTGCGCCGGGCTGCGCGCGGTAGTGCGCCATCTCGCGCCGGCAGGCCGGGCAGCCGCCGTCGTAGAAAACTTCGAGCGTGGCGGCAGGGCCGTCCATGTACAGAGCATCGCGCTCGTCGTGCGCAGCGGCGGTGAAATCCGGCGAAAACGTCAAGCGAGAACGAGTCGCGGATGCGAACGCTCGCGCGACGCTTCGCGCCCCGCCGACGGTGCGACGGGTCCAATGCACGCATGGACAGTCGCGAACCCCCGTCGCTCACCTTTGCCAACGTTCTTGAGCAGGTGTGGAGTCAGTTGGCCGACGGCCAACGCCTGCGCCACTCGGCCTTCCACCAGGCCGTGCTCGCGACCAGCACCCCGCGCGGGCCCAGTGCGCGCTACGTCGTGCTGCGGCAGGTGGACCGCGAGCGCGGTGTGCTCGGCTTCCACACCGATCGCCGCAGCGAGAAGTGGACGGAACTCGAACGCGATCCGCGCGTCGCGCTGTGCTTCTTTGGCCAGAACGTGCAGGTGCGCGCCGAGGGCCGCGCCGTGCTGCACCACGACGATGCCGAGGCCGAGCTGGCCTGGAAGCGCACCGGCCTGATGTCGCGGCGCTGCTACCTCGTCGACCCGTCGCCCGGCAGCGTGCTGCCGAGGCCGGACAGTGGCCTGCCGCCGCATCTGTCGAGGGACCGCCCCAACGAGGTGGAAAGCGCCGCCGGTCGCGCGCGCTTTGCCGTCGTCACCGTGCCGCTGCAGCGCCTCGAATGGTTGCACCTCGCGTTTGAGGGCCACCGTCGCGCGCGCTTCTCGCGTGTCGGCTTCGGGCCCTGGCGCGGCGAGTGGCTGGTGCCTTAGCGCTACACTGCGCGCCTTTCCCGACCGGCCCATCGCGTGGACGCTGCCGTTCCGGCTCGCCGCCCTGCGGGCCTCGTTTTCATCTGGATCACCGTCGCGCTCGACATCCTGGCGATCGGCGTGGTCATTCCGGTGCTTCCGCACCTGATCAAGCAGTTCGTCGGCGGTTCGGTCGAAACGGCGGCCTGGTGGGTCGGCGTGTTCGGCAGCGTGTTTGCACTGACCCAGTTCCTCGCCTCGCCGCTGCAGGGGGCGCTCTCTGATCGCTTCGGACGCCGACCGGTGGTGCTGCTCTCGAACCTCGGCCTCGGCCTCGACTTCGTGCTGATGGCGTTGGCCAATACGCTGCCACTGCTCTTCCTCGGGCGTGTGCTGGCGGGCCTCACCTCGGCCTCGATCAGCACGGCGAACGCCTACATCGCCGATATCACCCCGGCCGAGCAGCGCGCCGGCGCCTTCGGCCTGCTCGGTGCCGCCTTCGGACTCGGCTTCGTGCTGGGCCCCGCGCTCGGCGGCGTGCTCGGCGAGATCGACGTGCGCCTCCCGTTCTGGGTGGCGGCGGGGCTGTCGTTCGCGAACTTCTTGTACGGCTTCTTCGTGCTGCCGGAATCGCTGCCGCCGGAGCGCCGCAGCCCGCGCTTCGACGTGCGGCGCGCCAACCCGCTCGGCGCCTTCGGCCTGTTGGTCGAAGCGCGCGGCGTCCTCGGGCTCGCCGGCGTCGTGTTCCTGTCGCAGCTCGCGCACTACGTGCTGCCCAGCGTGTACGTGCTGTACACCGACTACCGCTACGGCTGGAGCGAGCTCGACGTCGGCCTGACGCTGGGCCTGGTCGGCATCTGCAACGCCTTTGTGCAGGCCGTGCTGGTGCGGCGCCTTGTGCCGCGGCTCGGCGAGCGCCGCGCGGTCGGCATCGGGCTGGCCTGCGGCATCCTCGGTTTCGCGTGGATGGGCGTGGCGCCGAGCGGCGCGCTGTTCCTACTGTCGATTCCGCTGCTGGCGCTGTGGGGTTTGGCCGGGCCGTCGACGCAGAGCCTCGTCACGCAGCGCGTTGACCCGGCGTTGCAGGGTCGCTTGCAGGGGGCGCTGGCCTCGTTGGTGTCGACGGCCGGCATCTTCGGGCCCTTCCTGTTCACCGGCGTGTTTCGGCTCTTCATTGGCGAGCACCCGCCGGCCTACCTGCCGGGTGCAGCCTTCCTATTCTCGGCGTTGCTGCTCGGCGCAGCGTGGGTGCTGGCGCATCGCGCGACGCGGCCTTTGCCGACGATCGCAACCTGAGCGCGCGTCACGCCAGCCTTTCGCACGACCTGAACGGCGCGGGGTGGAGGATGCGAAATCCCTGCCCAAAGCGTGAAGAACCCCATGAGCGACGACGCTGATCGCGTCACCCGCACCGACGCCGAAGCGGCCGTACGCACCCTGCTGCG
>JBOFQO010000398.1:0-2290 GCA_051660925.1 Silanimonas sp.
TGATCGCCCACCGCCGTGATCCTCCATCGGCAGTCGCCGCCATTCGCCCGGCGGCAGCGCGACGCACGCCTCGCGGCCGCCGAGTTCGAAGGCCGCGAACACGTCCGTGCCGCGGGCCACGGTGAGCACGCTGCCCTGCGCGGCGGCATCGATATCCCGCGTACCGAGGGTCGGCAGCGACGCGCGCCAGTGCCGCATGCGGCGCAGAGTGCCGACCACGCGTCCCGCCGCCGTCGCCGGATCGTGGCGCTGCGCGGCCGCGGCCTCGTCGAAGCCCGGCCGATGCAGCCAGCGCCCTTCGTGCCGACGCTGCGGGTCGGTGCGGAAGGACTCGTCGTTGCCCTGCGCAAGCTCGTCGCCCATGTAAATGAGGGGAATGCCGGGCAGCAGCATCGCGATGCCGTACAGCAGCAGCACGCGGCGCAGCGCACGTTCGTGCTCGTTGGTGTCGCCGTGCTCGCGGGCCCAGGCAAGCCCGGCCCGCGCGCTGGCCATGCCGTTGCTGCCGTGCGCGTGGCCGCCGTCCCTCTGGAAGGCTTCGCCGCGCGCCGTGCTGCCCGGGGTATCGCCGGCGTAGTGACGCGACAGCGCGGCGAGATCGAAGCCAGGCACGCCGGCCTTCCCGGCGGCTTCCGCATCGAGCACCGGCCAGACGATGTCGTCGTGGCAGCGCACGTAGTGCAGCCACGCGGCGTCGTCGGGCAGGGCCGGCGTGCGCTGCAGCACGTTGGTGACGACGTCCGCGCGGCCCAACGCCAGCGCCGCCCAGCCCGCCGCCATCAGCGAACTCTGGTAGGCGATATGGCATTCCGGCGCGTCGTCGTCACCAAAGTACGGCGGCAGCTCGCGCATCGGCACGATCGCCTCGGCCTTCAGCACCACCGACGGCATCGCCAGGTCGACCACGGCGCGCAGCGCCTGCAGCAGGCGATGCGCTTCCGGCAGGTTCATGCATGCGGTGCCCTCGCGCTTCCACAGGAACGCGGTGGAATCGAGGCGGAAGCACTCGACGCCGCGATTGGCAAGGTCGAGTAGGGCCAGTGCCATCGCCTTGAACACCTCGGGGTTCGACCAGTTCAGATCCCACTGGTAGGGGTAGAACGTCGTCCAGACGAAACCGAGGCCGGGCACCTCGGTGAAGTTTCCCGGCGCGGTGTGCGGGAACACTTCACCCAGGTGCGCTTCGTGGCGCTGCACGGTGGCGCGGTCCGGCAGCACGTGGAAGAACGCGCGATAGTGCGGGTCGCCGGCTCGCGCGGCTTTCGCCCAGGCGTGGTCGTCGGCACAGTGGTTCAGCACAAAGTCCGAGCAAAGGCGAATGCCCCGTGCCCGCAGCGTCGTTGCGAGCGCTTCCAGATCGGCCAGCGTGCCGAGCCGAGGCTCGATGTCACCGTAGTCGCGCACGGCGAAGCCGCCGTCGCTGTCGCCGTCGCGCATCGCCAGGAAGGGCAGCAGGTGCAGGTAGCGCACGCCGAGCTCGTCGAGATGGTCGACGCGCTTCGCGACGCCGGCCAGCGTGCCGCCGAAGCGGTCGACGTAGGCGCAGTAGCCGATCGTCGACGGGTCGGTCACCCAAGCCCGCGGCGCCTGAGCGTCGAGCGCGCGCAGCGCGGCGGGGCGCGAGGCGCTGCGCGCCGCGATGCCGGCCAGCAGCGCCGCCTGCCACGCGGGGTCCAGCGGGCCGTAGACCGCGGCCAGCGCGGCCTCGAGCTTTGGCCCGAAGCGCGCCAGCCGGGAGGTCCAGTCCGCGTCCGGCGCGTTGGTATCGGCGATGGCGCCTCCGTTCCCCATCCGGGCCATTCCGTCAGAAGTCGTAACGCACGGAGAGGGCCGTCGAGCGGCCCGGGATCGACCGCGCGCGGATGATGTTGCTCGCGTTGTCGACGATCGCGCCTTCCTCCGACTCGGTGATGCCGAACTCATCGAAGAGGTTGTTGACGTTGAGCGTCAGCGTGAACGCATCGGTGAGGCGCCAGTCGGCGAACAGGTTGGTTTGCACGAAGCCCGGCATCACCAGCGCGTTGTTGTCCTGCGCGTAGCTGTCGGTGGTGCCGATCACGTTGACGCCGACCGTCCAGCGTTCGAACGCGTAGGCCGGCGTGACTTGGTAGACCCAGTCGGCCTGGCGGCGCGGCGTGTTGCCGACATTCGCGGGGCTGATCTGGTCGCGCGAGATCTCCGCGTCCGTCCAGGTCGCGCCGCCGCTGACTGAGAACGCGCCGACGCGCCACAAGCCCTCGATCTCGACGCCCTTGGCGACGTAGGTACGATTGAGGAAGCGCTGGTTCGT
>JBOFQO010000399.1:0-6692 GCA_051660925.1 Silanimonas sp.
GAAGCCCAGCCCACGGCAGAGCGTCAATTCGCTGCGCGGCCTGCTGCCCTTCCTCTCACCCCACACACGGCTGCTGGCCGCTTGGCTCGGCGCGCTGGCGCTGTCCTCGGTCGCCACGCTGTCGCTCCCGGTGGCCGTCCGCCACATGAT
Organism: Silanimonas sp.; assembly: GCA_051660925.1. Classification (GTDB taxonomy): domain Bacteria; phylum Pseudomonadota; class Gammaproteobacteria; order Xanthomonadales; family Xanthomonadaceae; genus Silanimonas. The sequence continues at coordinate 151 of JBOFQO010000399.1, forward strand.
CGACCCGGGCTTCAGCGCCGGCGGCGACATCGACCGCTGGTTCCTGCTGATGTTCGGCGTCGCCGTGCTATTGGCGCTGGCCACCGCGCTGCGCTTCTACTTCGTGTCGGTGCTGGGCGAGCGCGTGGTCATCGACCTGCGCGCCAAGCTCTACGGTCACTTGCTCTCGCTGGACCAGGCCTTCTACGACCGCTCGCGCTCGGCCGAGCTGGTGTCGCGACTCTCGGCCGACACCGAGCTACTGCGCAGCGTGGTCGGCTCCAGCATGTCGGTGGCGCTGCGCAGCGTCGTGACCGTGCTGGGCAGCGTGGTGATGCTGGTAATCACCAGCCCGACGCTCGCCGGGCTGGCCGTGGTCGGCATCCCGCTCGCCGTGCTGCCGATTGCGCTCGGCGGGCGCCGCGTGCGCAAGGCCAGCGAGACCAGCCAGAACCGCGTGGCCGATGCCAACACCCGCGCCGGCGAAACGCTGGGCGCCATGCACACGGTGCAGAGCTACGCCCGCGAAGCCTACGAACGCCAGCGTTTCGGCGATGCGCTGCGCGCCACGCTCGACGCCGCGGCGAAGCGCATCCGCCTGCAGGCGATGCTGACGGCCACGGCGATCGTGCTGTTCTTCGGCGCCATCGTGCTGGTGCTGTGGAGCGGCGCACAGGCCGTCATCGAAGGCGCGATGACCGCCGGAACGCTCGGCCAGTTCATGCTCTACGCGCTGATCGGCGCCGGCTCGGTCGGCGCGCTCACCGAAGTCTGGGCCGAAGTGCAGCGTGCCGGCGGCGGCATGCAGCGGATCGCTGATCTGCTCGCCGAAGAGGCGAAGATCAACGCGCCAGCCGCCGCGACGCCGCTGCCCTCGCCGGTGCGCGGCGCGATCCGCTTCGAGGGCGTGCGCTTCCACTACCCGACGCGCCCAGACGACGCCGCGCTGGATGGTCTCGACCTCGACGTGCGCCCCGGCGAGACGGTGGCGCTGGTGGGGCCGTCGGGCGCCGGCAAGAGCACGGTGCTGCAGCTGCTGCTGCGCTTCCACGATCCGCAGCAGGGGCGCATCGAGATCGACGGCATCGACCTGCGCGCGCTCGACCCGCAGGCGCTGCGCGAGGCGATCGCCCTGGTGCCGCAGGACCCGATGATCTTCGCCGCGAGCGCGGCGGAGAACATCCGCTACGGCCGGCTCGACGCCAGCCACGAGGACATCGCCAAGGCCGCACGGCTGGCCGAGGCCGATGAGTTCATCCGCGCCCTCCCGCAGGGCTACGCCAGTGAGCTCGGCGAGCGCGGTGCGCGCATCTCCGGCGGCCAGCAGCAGCGCGTCGCCATCGCCCGCGCGCTGCTCAAGGACGCGCCCATCCTGCTGCTCGACGAGGCCACGTCCGCGCTCGACGCGCAGAGCGAGCACATGATCCAGCAGGCCCTCGAGCGCCTGATGGAAGGCCGCACCACCCTGGTGATCGCCCACCGGCTCGCCACCGTGCTGAAGGCCGACCGCATCGTCGTGCTGGACCGCGGCCGCATCGTCGACGTCGGCACGCACGCCGAGCTGCAGGCCAAGGGCGGGCTGTACGCCGAGCTGGCGCGGCTGCAGTTCGGCTACGGCACGTCGCCCGCGTCGGCACCGTCGACGACCCTGGCCGCACGTCCCTGACGGTGGCCGCGATGTCCGACACCTCCACGCCCGACGCCGACCGTCTCGCCCGCGCCCTGAGCGCGCTCGCCGCATTGGCCGAGCTGCGCGGTCGGCCGGCGGACCTTCTTCCGCGCATGCTCGCCGAACTCAAGGATGCCTGCGGCGCCGATGGCCTCGGTTTCGCCCGCCGCGAGGGTGAGGAGCTGGTGATGTTGGCCAGTGATGGCAGCCTGGCCGATCTCGCGGGCACGCGCAGCCGCGTGGCGGCGAGCCTGGGCGGTGCCGCCGTGCTCAGCCACAACGTCGTGCTGGCGCCGGACGCGCCGAACGACCCGCGCATCGACCGCGCGCTGTGCCTGCAAGGGGGTACCGGCGCGATGGTGGCGGTGCCGGTCGACGTCTCCGGCACACCCGCTGGCGCCCTGCTCGCCGCGTGGCGCGAGCCGCGCCGCTTCGCCGACAGCACGGTGGCCACGCTGCGCCTCGGCGCCGCCCTGATGGGCGCCGTGTTCTCGCAGCCCCACCACGACGAAGCGACGCCGCGTCACGGCGACGACGTCGACCTCCTCACCGGCCTGCTCAGGCGGGCACCGTTCGAGACCGCGCTCAGCGCCAGCGCCGCGCATTGGTCGCCGAGCCAGAACAGCGCCGTGCTGTTCATCGACCTCGATCGCTTCCACCGCGTCAACGAAGCGTATGGCGATGCCGTCGGCGACACGGTGTTGCAGCGTGTGGCCGGCGTGCTGCGGCGCTGCACGCGCGGTCAGGATGTGGTGGCGCGCCTCGGAGACGACGATTTCGCGGTGCTGCTGAATCGCCTGTCGAATCCCGAGCTGCAGGCCGCGGTCGCCGCCGAGCGCATCGGCGATGCGGTGCTGGCCGACAACCTGATGAACGAGGCGATGCCGCGCATCGAGCTGTGCATCGGCGCCGCGCTGATCGATCGCGCCGGCCTCAGCGCCGAGCGTGTGATGCGCGACGCTGAGCACGCGTTGCACGCCGAGAAGTCCGAGCGCCGTTAGGTCGCCGTGGCAAGGACCTCAAGCAGGCCCTCGGGCAAGCCGTGCCGCCCCAGCCAGCCGCGCTGGGTGCCGGTGAGCACGCGCAGCATCTGGCCACGGCCGCCGGGCATCCGCCCCATCGGCACGAACAACGCATCGCGCAGCGCGGCAACGGCGTCACGCTCGCTTTGGAACACCGGCGTCAGCCAGCGGCTCCAGAACTGGTAGATGCCGACATGGCGGCGACGCTCATCGGCGTAGCGGCGCAGTGCGCGGTCGCGCGCGGTGTCGAATGGCAGCGCGGGCGAGCCCTGGGCCATTGCGAGATCGCGCAGTGCGTCGCGCAGGGCCAGCGCGTCGAGCAGGGCCATGTTGACGCCCTGCCCCAATTGCGGGCTCATCGCATGTGCGGAATCACCGCAGAACACCACGCGGCCGCGATGCCACGGCCCGTGCAGCACCACGTCGCGATAAGTCGCCCGCGCCAACGTATGGGCGGTGTCGATGCCGCTGACGAGCCCCGCGGCGTCGGGCCACAGCGCCGCGAGCTCGGCCTTCCACACGTCCAGGCCTTCACTTTCCCAGGCCTCGAAGGCCGCGCGCGGCAGGCTCCAGAAGAAGCTCAGCATCGGCCGCGCGTCGCCAGGCCGCGAGCCCACGGGCAGCACGCCGACCATTTTGCGCGCCTGCCGATAGCGCTGCCGAAGTTCCGCCGGGTGCGGCCACGCGCCCTCCTCGCACAGACACCACAGCGCGCCCCACGGGTACACGGCATCGAGCCCCGCGACGCCGGGCTGCGCCTGCCGAAGCGCCGAGTGCGCGCCGTCGGCCGCGATGACGAGATCGAACGGACCGTGGCGCTGACCCACCGCGTCGACCAGCGTGCCGTCGTCCTCCGCGCGTTCGATGCGGGTGCCGGTGGTGATGCCGGCATGGCCCGGCCAAGCGTCACGCAGGGCTTCGAACAGGGCGCCGCGCTGCAGTCCCCAGCCGAACAGACGGCCATCGAGCTGCGCGTAGCGCATGTCCATGACCGCGCGCTGACCGCTGCCGTGCGGCGTATCGCCGTACAGGCGATCGATGCGGCGGCCGTGCTTCAGCACGGCGTCGAGCAGGCCCATCTGCCACAGCGCGCCAAGGCCTGTGGGCTGCAGCAGGAAACCGGCGCCGACCGGCCGCGGCGCAGGCGCCTGCTCGAACACCTGCAGCCGGTGACCATCGCGGGCGAGCAGCAGGGCCAGCGCTTGGCCGGCGGTGCCGTAACCGACGATGGCGATATCGAGGGGCGTCGTCATCCGTGCCGAGCGCCGGGCTCAGGGTCTCAGCGCGCGCAGCAGTCCCGGCAACGGCTCGGTGGCGGCGGCCATGTTGGCCAGCACGTCCTCAAGGGTGATGACTTCGTCCGTCGGCGCCCGGCCGGCGGCCCAGTTGGCGACGATGGCGAGACAGGCATAGTCGAGGCCGAGTTCACGGGCTAGGGCCGCTTCCGGCATGCCGGTCATGCCGACGAGGTCGCAGCCGTCGCGGTGCAGGCGTTCGATCTCGGCCTTGGTTTCCAGCCGCGGGCCCTGCGTGGCACCGTAGCAGCCACCATCGACCACCGGCACGCCGGCGGCTTTCGCGGCCATCACCAGCGCACGCCGCAGCGACGGCGTGTAGGGGTCGCCGAAGTCGACGTGCAGGGCCTCGCCCTCGCCGTCCCACAGGCTCACGGTGCGGCCGTGCGTGTAGTCGATGATCTGGTCGGGCACGCCGATGACGCGCGGGCCCCACGCCTCGGTGATGCCGCCCACGGAGTTCACCGCGACGACACGCGTCGCGCCGATCGACTTCAGCGCCCACAGGTTGGCGCGGTAGTTGATGCGGTGCGGCGGCATCGCATGGCCCTCGCCATGGCGGGCCATGAAGGCGATACGGTGCGGCCCGAAGCCGCCGACGCGCACCGGCGCCGAGGGCGTGCCGTAGGGCGTGTCGACCGCGTGCGTTTCGACGCCGTCGAGTTCGGCGAGCTTGTACAGGCCGGTGCCGCCAATGACGGCGAAATCGATGGGGCGGCTCATGCCTTCGGCTCCCAGGCGTAGATGGCCGGCAGGTTGCGGCCCTGCTCGTAGAAGTCCATGCCGTAACCGTAGACGTAGAAGTCCGGCACCTCGAGGCCGATGTGCTCGGCCTTCGCACCCGGCGCGCAGCGGTCATGGACCTTGCGGCACAGCACGGCAACGCGGACATCGAGCGCGCCCTGGTCGCGGCACCACTCGGTGATGCCCACGAGCGTGTTGCCTTCGTCGAGGATGTCGTCGACCACCAGTACACGACGGCCCTTCAGCGGCGTCTGCGGGCGGTGCAGCCACATCAGCTTCTCGCCGGTGGTCTTGCCGCGGTAGCGCGTGGCGTGCAGGTAGTCGAACTCGAAGTCGATGCCGGCGTCGAGGGCGAGGCCTGTGGCGAACAACATGCCGCCGTTCATCACGGTCAGGAACAGCGGCGGTGTGGTCTCGCGGCCGTACTCGGTGCGCAGCTCGGCCGCCACACGCGCGATGGCGCGATCGAGCGCGGCGCGGTCGTGGACGACGCGCGACTGGCGCAGGGCGTCGGCGAGTTTCGGGCTGCTCATGCCATGAACTCCGGCCCGGCGAGGGCGTTCTGGATGGCGGGATAGCGGGCATCGGCGATCAGGCCCTGCCAGCCGAGCGCGCCGCGGCCCATCAGGCCGGTCAGCGCCGCGGTATTGGCCGGGCCGCGGCCATCCGTCGCCTTCAGGCTGTCGTCGACGAGGGCCGGCGCGCAGACCAGCACGACGTCGCAGCCGGCGTCGAGGTGGGCATCGATGCGCGCCTTGATGCCACCGGCGGACTCCGCCGCGGCCATGCCGATGTCGTCCGAGAAAGCGACGCCGCGGAAACCCATGCGCTCACGCAGCATCTGCTTCAACCAGAACGGCGAGTAGCCCGCCGGTTCTGGCGCGACGGCCGGATAACTGACGTGCGCCAGCATCACCGCTTCGGCACCGGCCTCGATGCCGGCGACGAAGGGCACGAGGTCTTCGCGCGCCAGCACATCCAGCGGCCGCGGGTCGATCGCCTCGTCGAAATGCGTGTCCTCAAGCACCGAACCGTGGCCGGGGAAGTGCTTCAGCGTCGCGGCCATGCCGGCGGCGTGCATGCCCTGCACGTAGGCGCGGGTGAACGCCGCGACCACCTGCGGATCGGCGTGGAAGGCGCGGTCGCCGATGGCGCGGTTGCCGCGGCCAAGATCGACCACCGGCGCGAAGCTCAAGTCGATGCCGATGGCACGGATCTCGCTCGCCATCAGCCAGGCATGCTCATGCGCAAGGCGCAGCGCGGCTGCGGGGTCGCGGTCGTACAGCGGGCCGAACGGGGCGAGTGCCGGCAGCTTCGAAAAGCCGTCGCGGAAGCGCTGCACCGGGCCGCCCTCCTGGTCGACGCAGAGCAGTTGCGGGCGCGGCGCGGCACCCCGGATGGCGGCGGCGAGTTCCGTCACCTGCTCGCGCGAGGCGAAGTTGCGCTTGAACAGGATGACGCCCGCCACCGACGGGTGTTGCAGCCAGTCGCGCTCCTCGGCGGTGAGCTCCGTACCAGCGATGCCAATGATCAGCACGCGTTCTTCTCCTCGTCGGTCCACTGCGCGTACGGTCGGGCCGCCAGCGCGAGGTTGTAGTAGCGGGTGTGCTCAGTCACTTCAGCACCGAGCCATGACGGATTCTCGAAGGCCTCGTCCACAGCGGTGAGCTCGATCTCGGCGACGACCAGCCCGGCGTTGTCGCCATGGAACTCGTCCACTTCCCACAGGTGCGCGCCGTGTTCGACGTAGTGCCGGGTCTTGTCGATGGTGCCGCCAACGCACAGCGCCAGCAGCGCCTCCGCATCCGCGACGGGAATGGCGTACTCGAACTC
>JBOFQO010000400.1:0-3085 GCA_051660925.1 Silanimonas sp.
GCCGCGGTCCATTGCAATAGCCCCTCCCGCTTCCCCGGGCGCGATGGTCGAACCCACTGCGCCATTGACGCCCATCGCGCCGCCGCCCGTGGCGACCGCCGCCGCCGCGGAATCCGGCCTCGGCCCGCGCGACGGCGACCTGCCGTGGTCGGCGCTCGCGACGGGCGCCGGCGACGCGCTGCCGGCGCCGCGCCTCTCGATGCACGTCTACGCCGATGAACCGGCGCGCCGATTCGCGAGCGTCGACGGCCAGCGGCGCCGAGAAGGCGACCTGCTGCAACCCGGCATGCCGCTGCTGGAGATCCGCCGCGACGGCCTACGCGTGGGCTGGCAGGGCCGCGTGCTGTGGGTGCCGCGCTGATGGTGTTCGTCGACGCGCCCGGTCGCCGTCGGAGCGAGTGGCGTTGGGCCACGCCGCTGGTGCTGACGCTCTGCATCGGCGCGTTCGTCGTGCTCGCGCTGGCCGATAGCGCGACCCACGACGCCCTGCTGTTGCGCTGGGGCGCGCTCTCCGCCGCTGCCGCGGACTGGCGCAGCCTGCTGCAGCCGGAGCGCGCCGCCACCCTCGTCACCACGCTCGGGCTGCACAGCAGCGGCACCCACCTGCTCGGCAACATGCTCTTTCTGCTGGTGTTCGGGCTCCCCGCCGAGCGCGCGCTCGGATCGTGGCGCCTGCTGCTGCTGTTCGTGCTCGGCGGCGCGCTGTCGAACTTCGTCGCCGCGCTGTCGATGGATCGGCCTGATCGCGTGATCATCGGCGCGTCGGGCGCGGTGTCGACGCTGATCGGCGCCTACCTCGCGCTGTTCCCGAACGCCCGCCTCGGTGTGGTGCTGCCACTCGGCCTGTGGCTCGAATTCGTACGCATGCCGGCGGTCGCGCTGATCAGCCTGTGGGTGGTGCTGCAGCTGCTGTTCACCTGGGCCGGCCCGAGCTTCGGCGCGGTGGCGTGGTGGGCGCACCTCGCCGGCTTCGCGTTCGGCTTCCTCGTCGCGCTGATGGTCCGCGAGTCGCTGGCGCGGCGGTCGCGGCTGCGGGGCCAGCAGTGATGATCGACCGGCCTTCCGCAGGTGCTGGCGCGGGAGCCGGGGATGGCCAACGTGCGCTGCTCGACGAGTCGTGGCTCCGCGCCTGGCGGCATCTCGGCGCCGACGCACCGGCCGGGCTGCAGGCGCGCCTCGTCGCCGCGTGGTCGGAACCGCAGCGCCATTACCACACGCTGCAGCATCTCACCGAATGCCTCGCGCACGTCGACGCGGCGCTTGCACTGGCACGGGCGCCCGGCGAGGTCGAGATCGCGCTGTGGTTCCACGATGTGGTCTACGATCCGAAGGCGAAAGACAACGAGCGGCGCAGCGCCGACTGGGCGGCGCGCGAGCTTGCAGCGGCCGGCGTGGCGCCGGCGTCGGTGGCTCGCGTCGTCGCACTCGTGATGGCGACCTGCCACGACGCGCAGCCGGTCGATGCCGACCAGCGACTGCTCGTCGATATCGACCTCGCGATCCTTGGCACGTCTCCCGAACGCTTTGCCGAGTACGACGAGCAGATCCGCGCGGAGTACGCCTGGGTGCCGGGCTTCGTCTACCGCTTCAAGCGCCGGCAGGTGCTGCGCGGATTCCTCGAACGCGTGCCGCTGTTTCAGACCGCGCATTTCCGCGAACGCCTTGAGACGCCGGCTCGCCTGAACCTCGCCGCCGCAACACGCTGAGCGTGCGTCAGCCCGCGGCCGTCGCGCGCTTCGCCGTCGCCTGCCGCGCGGCGGCGGCCTGCTTGACGCGGCGCAGGGCCTCGGCGACCGCCGCTTCGCCCTCGACGATGACGCCGGTGGCATAGCCATCGGGCACCTCCGCGTCGCCGGCGAGATGCGTCGGCAGGTCCTGCTCGCGCAGCCCGCGGATCGCCGTGCCAGGCAGGGTGACGTCGGGAAGGATGCCGGTGGCCTGGATCGAACGGCCGGCCGGCGTGTAGTAGCGCGCGGTGGTCAGCTTTAGCGCGTCGCCGTTGCCGAGGTCGACGACCGTCTGCACCGAGCCCTTGCCGAAGCTACGCGCGCCGAGCAGCAGCGCGCGGCGCTGATCGCGCAACGCACCGGCGACCACTTCCGCCGAGCTGGCCGTGCCGACGTCGAGCAGCACGGCGATCGGCGCGCCCTGCAGCACGTCGCCGGCCGAGGCGCGGTACAGCGCGTTGGCCGCGGCGGTGCGGCCGCGGGTGCTGACGATGGGCCCACCGTCGAGGAACAGGTCGGCGACTTCGACGGCGACGTTCAGCAGGCCGCCCGGGTTGTTGCGCAGGTCGATGACCAGGCCGGCGAGCGGGCCGCCGGACGCGGTGCGCAGCGCCGAGAGCCGGCGCTTCAGCTCCTCGGCGGTGTCGCCTTCGAAATAGCTGATGCGCACGTAGCCGTAGCCGGGCTCCAGAAGGCGACCGCTGACGCTCGACAGCGCGATGCTCTGCCGCACCAGCACGATATCGCGCGGCAGCGCCTCGCCGGGGCGCAGCAGCGACAGCCGCACGCTGGTGCCGGCGGTGCCGCGCAATGCGCGCGACGGATCGCCGCTGCGATCGGCGCCGACCGGGCGGCCGTCGATGGCGACGATGACGTCGCCGGTGCGCAAGCCGGCCTTGTGCGCGGGGCCGCCGTCGATCGCCCCAATCACCTTCAGGCTGCGGTCGGGGCGCACCTCGACCTCGACGCCAATGCCGTCGTACATGCCCTGCACGTCCTCGGCGAGCGCGCTGGCATTCGTCGCCGGCAGATAGGCGCTGTGTGGATCAAGATCGGCCAGCAGCGCGCGGATGGCGGCCTGCATCAGGGTGCGGTCGTCGATGGGGTCGACGTAGCCCTCTTGCACGGTGCGGAAGACCTCGGCGAAGCGGCGGATCTCCTCCATCGGCACGGCCGGCGACGGCGGGGGCGCCAGCGGGTCAAGCGCCTGCGGCACGACGGCGGGCGACGGCGCGGACTGCGCGCGCAGGGGCGCGGCGAGGACGGCGGCCGTCAGCAGGGCGGTGGCGAACGCGGCAGGGAGCGGAAGGGGGGAAAGGCGCATGGCGTCCACCGGAGAGGCCGCCATTATGCGGCCT
>JBOFQO010000401.1:0-2656 GCA_051660925.1 Silanimonas sp.
GGCAAGCGCGACCTCTTCGAGTACGAGGGCGGCATCCGCAGCTTCGTGGAGCACCTGGCCCAGCTGAAGACCCCGCTGCACCCCAGCGTGATCTCGATCAGCGGTGAGCAGGACGGGATCGTGGTCGATTGCGCCGTGCAGTGGAGCGATGCGTACCACGAGACGATCTACTGCTTCACCAACAACATCCCGCAGAAGGACGGCGGCACCCACCTCACCGGCTTCCGCGCTGCGCTGACCCGCACCCTCACGCGCTACATCGAGAAAAGCGGCATCGCCAAGCAGGCCAAGATCGCGATGTCGGGCGACGACATGCGCGAGGGCATGATCGCCGTGCTGTCGGTGAAGGTGCCGGACCCGGGCTTCTCGTCGCAGACCAAGGAAAAGCTGGTCACCGAGGCGGTGCGCCCGGTCGTCGAGGCGATCTTCGCCGCCAAGCTGGAGGAATTCCTGCAGGAGAACCCCCACGAGGCGCGCGCGATCACGGGGAAAATCGTCGACGCCGCCCGCGCTCGCGAGGCCGCACGCAAGGCCCGCGACCTGACGCGCCGCAAGGGCGCGCTCGACATCGCCGGCTTGCCCGGAAAACTGGCGGATTGCCAGGAGAAGGATCCGGCGCTGTCCGAGCTCTTCATCGTCGAGGGTGACTCGGCCGGCGGCTCGGCGAAGCAGGGCCGCAACCGCAAGACCCAGGCGATCCTGCCGCTGAAGGGCAAGATCCTCAACGTCGAACGCGCGCGCTTCGACCGCATGCTGGGCTCGGCGGAAGTCGGCACGCTGATCACCGCACTCGGCTGCGGCATCGGCAAGGACGAGTACAACCCCGACAAGCTGCGCTACCACCGCATCATCCTGATGACCGACGCCGACGTCGACGGCTCGCACATCCGCACGCTGCTGCTGACGTTCTTCTACCGTCAGATGCCGGAACTGATCGAGCGTGGCCACATCTACATCGGCCTGCCGCCGCTGTACAAGATCAAGCAGGGCAAGACCGAGCTGTACATCAAGGACGACCACGCGCTCAACGCGTACCTGATTTCGAACGCGATCGAGAACGCCGAGCTGGTGCCCGCCGCCGGCGCGCCGCCAGTGCGCGGCACGGCGCTCGAGGCGCTGATGCAGGCCGTGGCCAGCGCGCAGGAAACCGTCGACCGCCACCGCCACCGCATCGACGGTGCGGTGCTCGAGGCGATCTACCAGGCCGAACCGCTGTCGGCCGAGACCTTCGCCGACGCGGCGAAGCTCACGGCATGGTGCGATGCACAAAACGCCAAACTGAAGGCCAGCGGCCTCGGCAAGCCACGCTACACCCTGCGCGGCCTCGTCGAAGCCGGCGACGTGCCGGGCGCGATCCTCGTCGAGAAGCAGCACCACGGCCTCACCGGCGTGCAGACGATCGCCGCCGCGCAGCTGCTGCATGGCGAACTGAAGCCGTTGACCGACACCGCCATCAAGCTCGCCGAGCTGGCCCTGGGCGAAGGCGCGACCGTCAGCCGCGGCGGCAAATCCCTGCTGCTGCGCGACTTTGCCGCAGCGCAGCATTGGCTGCTCGACGAGGCCAAGAAGGGCCGCACCATCCAGCGCTTCAAGGGCCTCGGCGAAATGAACCCCGAGCAGCTCTGGGACACGACGGTCAATCCGGAAACGCGCCGCCTGCTGCAGGTCCGTATCGAGGACGCCATCGCCGCCGACACGATTTTCTCGACGCTGATGGGCGACGTGGTCGAACCGCGCCGCGCCTTCATCGAGGACAACGCGCTGCGCGTCGGCAACCTCGACGTCTGATGCACGACGTCGTCGCGGACCCGACGCCCGTCGACGCCGGCTCCTCCGCCGCGCCGGCCTCGGCGCACCCGGCCCTGTGGCGCGTCGGCGCGTGGACCGTGCTGGACCTGCTGATCGCCGGCGCGATCGTCTTCGGGTTCGCGGTGCTGGCGGCCTTCGTGCTGAGCGTCCTGCAGGCGCGCGGGCTCGATCTCGGCCCACCGCAGCCGACACTCGGTGGCATGCCCGCGCTGTTCATTCCGATCAGCCTGCTCGGCACGGCGCTCGCCGGTGCCGCGCTGTGGCTGCTGCACCGCCGCCGCCTGCCGGCCGCACCGCGGGCGTGGACGTCAGGCCTACTGCTTCTGGTCGTCGCCGTCGCGGCGGCGTTGCAGGCGACCGCCATCGCCTTCGCCGCTGCGGTGGAGCGTTTCGGCAGCTCCGCCGTCGGCACCAATCTCGCGATCATCGAGGTCGCCTTCGCCGCCGCCCCGTGGTCGACGCTGCTGATGGCCGTCGTCCTGGCGCCACTTGGCGAAGAGCTGGTGTTTCGACGCGTGCTGCTGCATCGCTTCGCCCAGGCACAGCGACCTTGGCTGGGGCTGGCGGTCACCAGCCTCGGCTTCGCCCTGATCCACGAGCCCTTGCCCGGCGATCGCGACCTGCTGGCCTGGCTGCTCCCGCTCGCCACCTACACGTCACTCGGTGCGGGCTTCGGGTTGCTGTACCTGCGCTGCGGTCGACTCGATGCGGTCGTTCTCGCCCATGTGCTGGTCAACGCCGTCGGAAGGGCCCTGCTGCTCGCGGCGTGAGCGCAATGCGCGCCGGCCTCCGGGCGTCGGCGCGGCGAGACGCTCGGTTACACTGAGGGCCTGCTGCGCCCGACGGC
>JBOFQO010000402.1:0-6925 GCA_051660925.1 Silanimonas sp.
GCGAGTGCGGCGGCGAGGAGGGCAGGGCGTCGGCTCCGACCGCTCACTGCTCGGTCAGCGTGATCGTGTATCGGCCGTTCTGTTCACCGTTGGTGCCGACGAAGATCTCGTACTGCCCGGGGGCGAAGCTGCCGCTGACTTCAGCGTCGAGATCGCCGTGGCTGTCGTCGTCGCACCAGGTGCGGTTCGGACCGACCACCACGAGGGTCGAGTCGGTCGTGCTCTCGACGAAGATCTTCAGGTTCAGCGCCGAGGTCACCGTGAGGCGGTGATCGGGCGTGGTGTCGATGGTGCCCACGCAGGCCTTGCCGTAGCTGCGGGCGTCGCGCGAACCGCCGGTTTCGCCACGGCTGCGCTGCGGGTCCGGGGTGAAGCCCGAGCCCAGTGTGAAGTTGCGATAGGCCTCAATGCTGCCTTCATCGCCTGCGCCGGTGCTCGCCCCGCCGACGTTCTCCGTGAGCGTGAGCGTGTACTGGCCCGTTTGGCCGAGATGGCCGATGTAGACCTCGTAGCGGCCAGGGCGGAGCATCGCGTTGATCTCGGCGTCGAGCTCACCGCGGCTGTCGTCGTCGCAGAAGGTGCCCGACGGCCCACGCAGGACGAGGGTCGAGTCGGTGGTGCTCGTGGTGTAGAGCTTCAGGTTGACCGCACTGGTCACGGTGATGACGTGGTCCGGCGTCGTGTCCACGCTGCCGCTGCACTGGCCACCGAACGCCTGCGCTGCATCGCGGGCGCCACCAGTGGTGCCGGTGCCGGTCTGCGGATCGGGGGAGAACCCCGCGCCGATGCTGAAATTGCCGTAGTCCGCGGCGGTGGCAAGGCCGGCCGAAAGCGCGGCGCAGAGGGCAATGCCGCGCACGAGGGCGCGGTTGGACACGTTGCGGTGCATGGCGACTCCTCGAGTGGTTGCGGAAAGTCTGGCGAGGCGTTTGGCAAAGTCAAGGTGTGGTGACCACAGTTCACAGCGATAATCGCGGCCCGCCTCCCCATCCAGCGCTCGCCGCCTGATGCCCCTCGTGCTCAACATTGCTGCCTACCGCTTCGTGCCGATCGAGGATGGGTCGGAAACGCGGGCGCGCCTTGCGATGGCGGCCAACGCGCACGGCCTCAAGGGCACCGTGCTGGTGGCGCCTGAGGGCATCAACCTGTTCCTCGCCGGCCGCGAGTCCGCGGTGCGTGGGTTCCTCGACGAGCTGCGGACCGATCCGCGCTTCGCGGCGCTGACGGCGAAGGAGAGCTGGAGCGACAGCGTCCCGTTCGCGCGGCTCAAGGTGAAGCTCAAGCGCGAGATCATCGCCTTTCGACGCGATGGCGTGGACCCGGTCGTTGCGCCTGCGCCCTTCGTCGCGCCCGCGACACTGAAGCGCTGGCTGGATGCCGGATGCGACGACGAGGGCAAGCCGGTGCTGATGCTGGACACCCGCAATCGCGAGGAGGTCGCGCACGGCACCTTCCATGGCGCGTTAACCCTGCCGATCGACGATTTCGTGCAGCTCCCGGAAGCGCTGGAGTCGCAGCGCCAGCGGCTGCGGGACGCCACCGTGGTGAGCTTTTGCACCGGCGGCATCCGCTGCGAGAAGGCAGCCCCACTGCTACGTGCACAAGGCTTCGGGGACGTGCGCCAGCTGGATGGCGGCATCCTCGGCTATTTCGAACATGTCGGCGGCGCACACTGGGCCGGCGCGTGCTTCGTGTTCGACGAACGCGTGGCCTTGGGACCGGATCTACGGCCGGTGGCCGAGACGTCCCCGGACGCCTAGAATCGCGACGCGGCGGCCACCGTACGACGAAAGGACTCGAACGATGAGCACGCGCAAAGCACGGCACCGCCGCACCGGTGCCGTCCTGACGACCGGCCTCCTCGCCGCCGTGATCTCGACGACCGCCATCGCGGGCCGTTCGCAAGAGCGCCCGGGCGTCGGCGTGACTCCCGCTTTCGTGTGTATCGCCACCACGGTGCTGGCCGACGGCCGAACCGACGATGCGCGCATTGTCCGGCGTTCCGGGAACGGCCTCACGGACATCCACGCCCTGCGCTTCGTCCGCTCGGTGAACTTCCGTCCGCCGGGTGGGACGACGTGGGAAACGATGGGAATGGGCGAGCGCGCGGCGCACGTTTTGGTGCGCATGCACCAGAACGGCACCCTGGCGTTCAAGCTGTATGAGCTCGACGACCCGCTGCCGCCGATCTGCGGCACGCCCTTCGAAAGCGTCGCCCGCGATCGCGAAATCAACGCCACCACCACGGACCTCATAGACGAATGACCGCCACGCCGCTGCTCATCACCTTCGGCCTCTACTTGCTGCTGATGGTGGGCATCGGCTTCTGGGCCTGGCGGCGCACGCGCAGCTTCGACGACTACATCCTCGGTGGGCGCTCGCTGGGCAGCGTGGTGACCGCGCTGTCGGCCGGCGCCTCCGACATGAGCGGCTGGCTGCTGATGGGCCTGCCGGGAGCGCTCTACGTGGGCGGCGCCTCCGAGGCCTGGATCGCCATCGGCCTCGTCATCGGCGCCTGGGCGAACTGGAAGTACGTGGCCGGCCCGCTGCGCGTCTATACCGAGCGCACCAAGAACGCGCTGACCCTGCCGGACTACTTCACCCACCGCTTCGAGGACCGCGCCAAGCTGCTGCGCGTGTTTTCGGCCACGGTGATCCTCGTGTTCTTCGCGATCTACTGTGCCAGCGGCATCGTCGCCGGTGCCCGCCTGTTCGAGAGCGTGTTCGGCCTGCCGTACTCGCAGGCGATCTGGTGGGGCGCGGCCGCCACCATCCTGTACACGCTGGTCGGCGGCTTCCTCGCAGTGAGCTGGACCGACACCGTGCAGGCCACGCTGATGATCTTCGCCCTGATCCTCGTGCCGGTGATGGTGGTGCTGGGCGCCGGCGGGTTCGACGCGAGCTTCGTGCTGATCGAGCAGACCGACCCGGCGAAGCTGGATTGGTTCCGCGGTGGCGAGCTGGGCCTGGTGGGCATCGTCTCGCTGCTGGCTTGGGGCCTCGGCTACGTCGGCCAGCCGCACATCCTTGCGCGCTTCATGGCCGCCGATTCGCTGAAGACGATCCCCGCGGCGCGGCGCATCGGCATGACCTGGATGATCCTCTGCCTCGGCGGCGCGATGGCCGTCGGCTTCTTCGCCAACGCCTACTTCGCCGTCCACCCCGAGCATGTCGGCCCGGTGGCGGCAAACAGCGAACGCGTCTTCATCCAGCTGTCGACCGTGCTGTTCAACCCATGGGTCGCGGGCGTGCTGCTCTCGGCCATCCTCGCCGCGATCATGAGCACGCTCTCCTGCCAGCTGCTGGTGTGCAGCAGCGCGCTGACCGAGGATTTCTACAAGGGCTTCGTGCGCCCGCGGGCCGGGCAGGGCGAGCTGGTGTGGTTCGGCCGCGCCATGGTCGCCGCCGTCGCGCTCGTGGCGATCTGGATCGCCCGCGACCCGGACAGCAAAGTGCTCGGTCTCGTGGCCTACGCCTGGGCCGGCTTCGGCGCTGCGTTCGGTCCGGTCGTGGTGTTCTCGCTGTTCTGGGGCCGGATGACCCGCAACGGCGCGCTCGCCGGCATGGTCACAGGCGCGGCGACGGTCATCCTGTGGAAGGAACTCGGCGTGGGTGGCGGTCACAGCGCGCTGTACGAAATCGTGCCGGGCTTCGTTGCGGCCTGCATCGCGATCGTCGTCGTCAGCCGCATTGGGCAGGCGCCGAGTGCGGCCATGCATTCGACGCACCTGGGGGTGCGGGAGACGTTGCGGGCCGAAGGCTACTGAGGCGCCGTGGGGCCTCAGGCCGTCGCGTAGCGCGCCAAGCGCTGTTCTAGCGTCCCGGCGTGGAGTTCGAAGAGATGGTTATCGAAGTCGTGGAAGTACAGCGACGCGCCTTCGCCATCGACCCGCGGGCGCGGACCGCGTAGCTCGACGCCCAGGGCCAGCAGTCGTGATTCGTAGGCGGGAAGGTCGGCCTCATCGACGTCGAACGCGACGTGGCGATACGAGCGCTCGGCCGGCTCCCCTTCCATGAAGGCCAACCAGACGCCGCCGAGCAGGAAGAACTTCTCGCGCGACAGGGAAAAATTCCTGCCGCGGCTGTCGTAGACCTCCTGGGCGCCAAGGCCCTCGACGAACAGTCGTGCCGTGCGGTCGAGATCGCGGACGATGAAGGTGAGATGGCTGATTCCGCGGATGGTCATGGACGGCACGTGCATCAAGGCGCGACGCTGATCGCGATAAGGGTGGATGACGTGAACCGCGCTTCGCGGGGGCAGAGCCGCGGTCGCCCGGCGCCAGCGCTGAGGGGGCCAGCGCTTTACTCGGCGTAGCGCACGACGACCAGCACCACCGCCAGCAACGCCATCACGGCAAGCGCGATCTTGACCCAGCTCAGCGGATGCTCGCCAGCGATCCTGCCGGTGTAGCCGTTGGCCAGCACCTGGAAGCTGCGGCTGCCGAAGGTGTAGCTGACCAACCAGACCGGCAGCAGCACGTGCTTGAAGCGGCGATCGTCGAGTCGCATCTCGACGCGGAGGTTGCGATGGGTATCGCCGGGCACGGCGCTGGCGCACATGGCTTCGACGCGGGCGCGGAGGTCGGCCTCGTTGACTTGGGTCGCTTCCGGCAGCTGCCGCTGCGCTCGCTCGACGACCCAGCCGCGCAGGTACTCCTCCGCATAGGGCTTCAGGTCGGTGAGTGTCGGGAACGGCTCGACGCCGCGTAGCAGCGCCTCGTGCGCGCCGATGCTGCCGCACACCAGCACGTCGTCGAAGTGGTGGCTGAGGTGGCCCGAGGTGCGGCGCCAACGAATCTCTCGCTTCCGGTTGTTACCGCTGCCCGTGTAGTGGTAGTCGCCACTCTCGGCGGTCCACCGTGCGTCGGCTTGGGCATCGAAGGTCCAGTAGGGCAGGTAGGCGCCTTTCAGCGTGTCAGTGAGTGCCGCCTTCTTGAGCTTGTTCGGCGCGAACCAGCGGCTCGCATACCACTGCCGCAGTGCGTCGCGAACGGCGCTCTCGGCCACGATGAAGGGCAATACCGCCTGCGGCAGGATGACGTCGCCGACCTGCTCGCGCGCAACGATGCTCGGCGAACCGCAGAAATCGCAGCGCTGCGCGACGACCTTGGGGTCGAACACGGTGACGGCTTGGCAGCTCTGGCAGACCAGCTCGCGCGCCTTGATGCCGGAGGCCTCAAGCCCCGGATTGGCCAGCGCAGCGAGCAGATCGTGCTCGAGGTTCGGGTCGATGCCCGGCGCCGGTGCCTCAGTGCCGACCACCTTGCCGCAATAGGGGCAGGCGAAGGCCAGCCGACGCGCGTCCCAGGCGAGATCGCCGCCGCAGTCCGGGCAGGCGCGCTTGTCGCTGCTGCGGTTGTCCGACGATGCCTGCGGCGGTGGCGGGGGCTTTGCGCTCATTCGGCGGTCATGCGGCGCTCGGCCCCGAGTGACGGTCATGCACCGCGCAGAAACTCGTCCAGCGCCGAGCGTGCGATGCGCCAAGCGCTGCCGATCTTCCTCGCCTTCAGCTCGCCGCCGTTGATCGAGGCCATGACGTCCTCGACCGAGACGCCGAGCGCTTGTGCGGCCTGCTCCGGGGTCAATACATCAAGCGCGGGAGCGGTCGAAACAGTGGCGGGAGCCGCCGGCGCAACGCCGGCCTGCTGCGCCTGCATCGACTTCATCATCTCCTGCGCCATGCCGAAGCCAATCGCCATCTGCGCCGGCATGGTCGCGGCCGATGCGCCGTCGCCGCCTTGGCCCATCGCGTGGCCCATCTGGTACTTCACGTAGTCGTTGAGGTTGCCGATCACGCCCATGCTGGCGCGCTTGTCGATGGCGGCCTCGACCTCGGGCGGCACGGAGACGTTTTCAAGGATGAAGCTGGCGATCTCGATGCCGTACTTGCCGCTGACGGTCGGGTTGATGATCGGCAGCAGGGCCTCGCCGAGTTCGGCGTAGCGCGAGGCGACGTCCAGCGCCGGCACCTGCGCGGTGGCCAGCGCGTCGGTGAACACGCTGACGATGCGCGAACGCATGGTGTCGGCGAATTCCTCAAGGCGAAAGTTCTGGTCGGTGCCGGCCACCTCGCGCAGGAACTTCGCTGGGTCGACGATGCGGAAATCGAAGGTGCCGAAAGCGCGCAGGCGCACGACGCCGAAATCCTTGTCGCGCATCATCACCGGGTTGGCCGTGCCCCACTTGTTGCCGGTGAACAGCCGCGTGTTGATGAAGTAGACGTCGCACTTGAACGGCGAGTTGAAGCCGTACTTCCAGCCGAGGATGGTCGACAGGATCGGGATGTTCTCGGTCTTCAGCGTGTGCTTGCCGGGCGCGAACACGTCGGCGTACTGGCCGGCGGCGACGAACTGCACCTGCTGCGACTCGCGCACGATCAGCTGGGCGCCGTTCTTGATCTCCTTGTCGTCATCCGGGAACCGGAACGACAGGGTGTCGCGGGAGTCGTCGGTCCACTCGATGATCTCGAGCAGCTCGCCCTTCAGGAAATTCAACACCATGACCGGCCTCCGAGGCGGCCGGGGGCGGCCGCGAGGCCCGGAGATTACGCCTGAGTGGTTTCAGGCGGTAGCGGGGTTCGCCCCGCCTTACTCGCCGCGCGGCTTGCCCTTGAAGCCGGGCTTGAAGCCGCCCGGCTTGAAGCCGCCCTTCTTCGGGAAGCGCGGCGCGACGCCTTCGAGCTCGCCGCTGTCGTCCTTCGACGGGTCGTAGGCCTTCAGCATCAGGGCTTGTCCGGCGACGCGCACCTTCTTCAGGTGGGCCATGATTTCCTTCGGCATGCCTTCGGGAAGATCGACCAGCGTGTCGTTGGTACGGATGTTGATGCGGCCGATGTGCGCGGCCTCGAGGCCGGCCTCGTTGGCGATGGCACCGACGATGTTGCCCGGCTTCACCTGGTGGGCGTGGCCGACGGCGATCCAATAGG